>JAQGJX010000133.1 GCA_028290405.1 Hyphomicrobiales bacterium | reverse complement strand
TCCGAATTTGATGCTCCGCCCGGCGGCGGAAAAGCCGCGGTTCGATAGGCAATTTCGAGACATTTCGCAAGTGCGGGCAAGTCCGCCCGCGCCACCCCTTGGGCGTTGCGCCCCGGAGAGCGGATTTTCGCCGGGAAATTCAAGCACAAGCTGAAGCGGCCGGCGGTCCCCGCGCGTCATTTGACAGGGCAGGGCGCCCAAAGCATGATCGCTGCCATATGGACAGGCGCGCCGCCCCGGAAGCGCACGCCAAGGCTCCAGCGCCCGCCCGGTTCGCTGCGCGCGCAGACCATTGCAGCCAAACGGCCGCGCGCAAAGCGGCCCGGCAGGAGGGGAAGCACATGACGGTCACTCGCAGACGCATGATGGGCGCGGCCGCGCTCGGCGCGCTCAGCTTCGCGGCGCCGCAGGGCGCCTTGGCGCAGGAGGTCGTGAAGATCGGCCTCATCGCGCCGATGACCGGGCCCCAGGCCGCCGCGGGGCGGCAGATGGTGGCGGGCGCGCGCCTGTTCATGGCGCTCAACGGCGACAAGGCGGCGGGCAAGAAGATCGAGCTCATCGTGAAGGACGACACGGGCGTGGCGGACGTGACGCGCCGCCTCGCGCAGGAGCTGATCGTCAACGACAAGGTGGCGGCCATCACGGGCTTCGGCCTCACGCCGCTGGCGCTGGCCGTCGGCCCCGTCATCACGCAGGCGAAGGTTCCCGCCGTCATCATGGTGGCCGGCACGGGCATGATCGTGGGGACCTCGCCTTATTTCGTGCGCGTCAGCTTCACGCTGCCCCAGCAAACCATGCCGATCGCCGACTGGGCGTACGACAACGGCGTGAGGACGGCGGTGTCGCTCGTTTCCGACTACGGCCCGGGCCTTGACGCACAGAACGCATTCAAGGCGCGCTTCGAGGCCAAGGGCGGCAAGGTGCTGGAGCAATTGCGCGCGCCGCTCGCCGCGCCCGAGTTCGCGCCCTTCCTGCAGCGAGCCAAGGACCAGAAGCCCGACGCGCTGATGCTGTTCGTGCCCGCCCCGCAGGCCGGCGCGTTGATGCGGCAGGTCCTGGACCGGGGCCTCGTGGAGGCGGGCGTGAAGCTCATCGGCCCCGGCGACGCGCTGGACGACGAGCAGCTCAACGCCATGGGCGACGGGGTGCTGGGCGTCATCACCTCCTACGGCTATTCGGCCGCTCACGACTCGCCCGAGAACAAGCGCTTCGTCGAAGAATTCAAGAAGCAGAACGCGAACCTGCGGCCCAACATCATCGGCCTCGGGGGCTGGGACGGCATGCAGGCCATCTACATGGCGCTGGAGAAGAACAAGGGCGACACCGACGGCGCGAAGCTGATCGAGGCGTTCAAGGGGCTGTCGTGGACGAGTCCGCGCGGCCCGGTCTCGATAGATCCCGAGACCCGCGACATCGTGCAGAACATCTACATTCGCAAGGTCGAGCGCAAGGACGGCGAACTCTACAACGTCGAGTTCGCCACCTATCCGAACCAGAAGAACCCGAAGTAAGCTGACTCCAGTCAGCTCATCCAACGCGGCGGGGCCCACACGCCCCGCCGAAGAGCGTTCGCAAAGGACACGCGATGACCCGAGGCCCCTTTCGCGCCGACCACGTCGGCAGCCTGCTGCGCCCGGACTATCTGAAGGAAGCGCGCGCCCAGCACGCCGCGGGCGCCATCGACGCGCAGGCCCTGCGGGCGCTCGAGGACCGCGCGATCCGGGAAGCCGTGGCGCTGCAGGAGCAGGCTGGCATGAAGGCGATCACGGACGGCGAGTTCCGCCGCGCCTTCTGGCACGTGGACTTCCTCACGGGCTTTGACGGCGTGGAGGCGACGCAGTCCGATTACGCAGTGAGCTTCAAGGGCAAGGGCGGCGCGCTGTCGCAGACCAAGTCCATGCTCAGCGTCACCGGCAAGGTGGGCCGCTCCAAGCCGATCATGCTCGATTCCTACCGCTTCCTGAAGTCCGTCACGCAGGAAACCCCGAAGGTGTGCATTCCCTCGCCGACGTACATGCACCTGCGCGGCGGGCGCAAGGTCGTGGCGGACGCGGCCTATCCGGACCCGGAGGCGTTCTGGGCCGACATGGTGGCGGCGTATCACGCCGAGATCGCGGACCTGGCGCAGGCGGGCCTTTCCTATCTGCAACTCGACGACGTCTCGTTCGCCACCATCTGCGACGCTGGGGTGCGCGACCAGGTGCGCGCCGATGGGCTCGACCCCGACGCGTTGCCGGCCAAATACGCCCACATCGTCTCCGCCATCGTGGCCGGCCGGCCGGCGGGGATGACGGTGACGATGCACACCTGCCGGGGCAACCACGACAGCATGTGGATGGCGGAAGGCGGCTACGACGCTGTGGCGGACGCCATGCTGAACCTGACGGACGTCGACGGCTTCTTCATGGAGTACGACACCGAGCGCGCGGGAAGCTTCGCGCCGCTGCGCTTCGCCCCCAAGGGCAAGAAGATCGTGCTGGGCCTCGTGAGCTCCAAGGAGGCCGCGATGGAGTCGAAGGACGACCTCAAGCGCCGCATCGACGAGGCCGCGCGCTACGTGCCGCTGGATCAGTTGTGCATCAGCCCGCAATGCGGCTTCGCGTCCACCACGGTCGGCAACCGCATCACGGAAGACGTGGAGCGCCGCAAGCTGGCGCTGTGCGCGGAAGTCGCCCTGGAGGTCTGGGGCGCGCTCTGAAGCGGACTCGTCCGCCGCGCAAGCGGCTTGCAGGATCAAAGTCCGTCAGCCGAAACCCGCCCGCTTCAACCGCACGAACGCGAGGTCGAGCGCCGACAGGAAGGCTGAGCGGTCGCGGGGGGAGAACGGCCTCGGGCCGCTCGTCGTTTCTCCGAACGAGCGCAGGTCGGTCATCAGGTTGCGCGTCGCCAGCGCCATGCCGATGGAGGCTTCCGTGAAGGCGCGCCCGTTGGGGGCGATCACGTCCGCTCCCGCCTTGACGCAGCGGTCCGCCAGCGGCACGTCCGCGCTCACCACCACGTCGCCGCGCGCCGCGCGCTCCGCGATCCAGTCGTCGGCGATGTCGGGACCGGCGGGCACGATGACGCGCTCGATGAGAGGATCGCGCGGCACGTTCATGAAGCTGTTGGAGACGACGAACGTCTTCACCCCATGGCGCGCTGCGACCTTATAGGCCTCGTCCTTCACCGGGCAGGCGTCGGCGTCGATATAGAGCGTGATCGGGCGCTGGGTCATGGCCGCTATGAGCCAAGACCCGCGCGCTCCGTCAAGGCCTCAGCGCGCCGCGGTCGTCCTGGCGTAGTCGCCCAGCAGGAGGGCGGCGGGATAAAGCACCTTCTCCTCCATGCCCGCGTGGCCGATGATCTGCTCGGCCAGGTCCGCGACCTCGTCGTTCTTCTCGGCCTCCGCCGCCTCGCGCATCTGCATCAGCGCCGCGGAGATTTGCTTGTGCTCGTCCAGCATGGCGGGAAGCTCCTTGCGGAACGCGTCCGTGCGCGCGACGAGGTCGCCGCGAAGCTCGGCCGAAAGGGCCGCGCCGGGCCTGGTCAGCCCCTCGAGCGCGCCAAGCTGCGGCAGCGCGAACCGCTCTTCCTTCTCGAAGTGAGGCTTGAGCAGCCCCATGGCGCGCGCAGCCGCCTCGCCGGTCTTGCCGCCCGCCTTGGTGGCGGTCTCCAGCGCCTCGAACAATTCGCGATGCTCCACCTGCAGCGGTTCGGGGATCGTCAGCGACGCGCCCTGGGCGTGCGCTCCCAGGGCGCCCGCCACCGCGACTCCCAATCCGAAAAGCGTTGCGTGGATGATCGACATGACGTCCTCCTGCCTCGCGCCCCCGAACGATGCGACCACAGGCGGGCGAACGCGTCCGTGATGCAAATCAAGCGCGCCCGCAGAGGCTTGTCCGGCCCTGCGCCGCACGCTATAGTTTCAGCCACACCGTTGGGGTGTCCATCTCGGACTGAGAAGCGCGGCGCGCTAACCCATCGAACCTGATCCGGGCGATGCCGGCGTAGGGAACGGGTTTGCGGCCCATCAGGTCGTCTGTTTCCTGCTCCTGCGGCGTGGTCCGTGTCCCAGCAGGATCGCATCCCATGAAAGCCATCGCCGCCTTCGCCCTCGCCATCGCGCTCGCCACCCCGGCGGCCGCGCAGGACAAGATGACCATCATCCTCGACTGGTTCGTGAACCCGGACCATGGCCCGGTCATCGTCGCGAAGGAGAAGGGGTATTTCGCCCGGAACGGCCTGAGCGTGGACATCGTCGCGCCCGCCAACCCGACCGATCCGCCCAAGATGGTGGCGGCCGGCAAGGCCGATCTGGCGATTTCCTACCAGCCGCAGCTTCATCTCAACCTGCACGAAGGCATGGACCTCGTGCGCGCCGGCACGCTGGTCGCCACCCCGCTGACGTGCCTCGTCACGCTGGCCAACGGACCCATCAAGAAGCTCTCGGATCTTTCCGGCAAGAAGGTCGGCTACGCGGTGCCGGGCGTGCAGGAAGTGCTGCTGGACGCGATGCTGGGCAACGCCGGCGTGGCGAAGACCGCCGTCGAGCGCATCAACATCGGCTTCTCGATCTCGCCGGCGCTGATGAGCCGGCAGGTGGAAGGCGTGATCGGCGCGTTCCGCAATTTCGAGCTGAACCAGATGGCCATCGAGGGCATCGCGGGCAAATGCTTCTATCCCGAAGACGAGGGCGTGCCCGCGTACGACGAGCTGATCTACGTCGCCAACCCCAAGACCATGAACAAGGAGCGCACTGCGCGCTTCATGGCCGCGACGGAGCTCGCCACGCAATACATCCTCAACAACCCCAAGGACGCCTGGGAGGTCTTCGCCGGCACGTCCAAGGAGTTGCGCAACGAGCTGAACCAGCGCGCGTGGAACGACACCTATCCGCGCTTCGCCTCGCGTCCCGCCGCCATGGATTACGGGCGCTATGCGAAGTTCGAGGAATTCCTGTTCAAGATGGGCGCCATCCCGGCCAGGAACCCTGTTTCGAAGCTCGCGATCGACGTCACGGCGCCCTGACCTGATGCAGGCCCCGGCGATCACGCTGGAGGGAGAGGCGCGCATCGGCGGCGCGCTTCTGTTCCCCCTTCTGCGGCTTGAACTCGCGGCGGGCCAGTGGACCTGCCTGCTCGGCGCCTCGGGCGTCGGCAAGACGACCCTGCTGCGCCTGATCGCGGGGCTCGACACGGGCGCCGCGTTCACGGGCGCGATCGGCGCCAGCGACGGCGCGCCGCTGGCCGGGCGCATCGCCTACATCGGGCAGGCGGACATGCTGGCCCCGTGGCTCGACGTGACGGGCAACGTGGTGCTGGGCCAGCGGCTGCGCGGCGAGGCGCCCGACATGGCGAAGGCGCGCGACCTCATTGCGCGCGTGGGCCTCAGCGGCCAGGCGCGCCAGCGTCCGCACACGCTGTCGGGCGGCCAGCGCCAGCGGGCCTCGCTGGCGCGCACGCTCATGGAGGACCGGCCTGTCGTGCTGCTGGACGAGCCGTTTTCCGCGCTCGACGCGCGCACCCGCGCGGAGATGCAGGAGCTGGCGGGGGACCTGCTGCAAGGGCGCACGGTGCTGCTGGTCACCCATGAACCCGGCGAGGCCACGCGCCTCAGCCATCGGGCGTTGCTGATGACTCACGCCGGCCTGAGCGACCTGCCGCTGCCCCAGGCGCAGCCGGTTCGCGACTTCGACGCCCCCGAAACGCTCCAGCGGCAGGCCGAGATGTTCCGCCGCCTGCGGAGCGCCCCATGAGGCGCGGCGTACTCGGCGTGATGCGCGGCGCGGTGGTCTTCGCGTTCGCGTTGGCGCTATGGCAGGCCGTCGTCTGGCTCACAGGCGCGCCGCACTTCATCCTGCCCGCGCCCGGCCGCGTGGCGCAGCGCTTGTGGGACGCCCGCGAGCTGGTTGCGCAGAACGCGCTCGTCACCTTCGCGCACATCCTCCTGGGCTTGCTGCTGGGGTCCGCGCTGGGCGTGTCGACCGCGCTGCAACTCGCCATGTCGCCGCTCTCGCGCATGGTGATGCGGCCGATTCTCGTCTTCGCGCAGGCGGTGCCGATCTTCGCGCTGGCGCCGGTCATCACCCTGTGGCTGGGCTATGGCGCGGCCTCGAAGATCGTGACGGTCGTGCTGATCATCTACTTCCCCGTGACGTCCGCGTTTTTCGACGGGCTCATGCGCACCCCGCAGGGCCATCTGGATCTGGCCCGCGTGATGGGCGGCGGGCCGCTGCGGGTGCTGTTCCGCCTGCGCGTGCCCAGCGCCATGCCCTCGCTCGCCTCCGGGCTCAGGCTGGCGGCGGTCTATGCGCCGTTCGGCGCCGTCATCGGCGAATGGGTGGGAGCCTCGCAAGGCCTCGGCCATCTCATGCTGCTGGCGAACGGCCGCGCGCAGACCGACCTGATGTTCGCTTGCCTGTTCGTGCTCGCGGCGTTCACGGTGGCTCTGTACTACGCGGTCGACCGGCTGGGCGTTGGTCTCGCCCAGCGCTTCACCGAGCCTGGCGGGTAGGGCTTAGACGCGTCGCGCCTTCTCGGCCTGCGCGTCGAAATGCCGGCGCAGAAGGTCCACGTTGCGCCGGTTCGCCTTGAAGAACACGTCCGCGACGTTGCCCGCGACCGGCACGGCGCTCACCAGCGCGTCGAGGCCGACGTTGCCCGCCATGCGCGCCAGCACATGTAAAGGCGCGCCGAGCTGCCGCGCTTCCCAGATGAGATACGCCGACACGCCCGTGGTGACGATGTTGCCCAGCACCGGCACGACGCCAAGAATCGCGTCCGCCCCGAAGCTGATGCCCGTGCCGGGAATCCGCACGGCCGTGTCCATCAGGCGCGCGATGCGCTCAAGCCGCTCACGCCGGGCGTCGAGGTGCTGGGGCAGCCCGGCTCGCTTCGCGGCCCGCCAGCCCTCAGGCTCGCGGCGAAAGGTCTCCGGCTGAAACGTCCGTGTCTGCATAGCCATAGGCGCCCTCCTGCGTCGACTGCAAACATAGGGAGCGCGCGCTCGCGTTCAAGCGAGCCGCATGCGGAACGCAGTGGGCGCGGGTTCGTTGTCCGGTCGAAAACGAGCGCAACCGCAGAGGTTCACATGATTGAAACGCACAAAAGCGCCGTTCGTATGGGCAGGGTCGGGGGTCTCCTGCTTGCTTGCGCGGCGGCGGTGGCCGTCAGCGCCGCAAGCTTTGCGCCCACCCCCGCGCAAGCCAAGAGCAAACGCGGCGTCCACGCCCAGAAGGTCCGCGCCCACCAAGCGCGCGCGGTTCACGTCTATCGCCGGGCGCCGCCGCGCGCGGTCTATTACCGGCGTCCCGCTGGCGTCTACATCGGCGGCGTCCCAGGCGGCACCTATGCGGCGGGCCCGCGCTCCTACGGCGGCGATCCCGCGGACTGGCGCAACGTGCCGGTCGGCGTCGGATACCAGCCCGGCTGCTACGGCGGCCGCGAGCAGGTGCGCGTCGGCAACCGGCTGATCTGGGTGCCGGACGTGACCTGCCCGCCGAGCGATCCGTTCTGAGTCCTTTCGACGACGCCGCCCGCGACCTGCGCTACACTCGGCGTAAACGGGGAGCGCGCAGATGGATTTGGGACTGGCTGGCAGAATCGCGGTCGTGATGGGCGGCAGCAGGGGCATCGGCAAGGCTGTCGGACTGGGGCTTGCGCGCGAGGGCGCGCGGGTGGCGCTGGTCGCGCGCAACCTGCCCGCCGCGCAGGCCAGCGCGCAGGCGATCGCGCGCGAGACCGGCGCCGAGGTCGAAGCCTTTTCGGCCGACACCGGGAAGGACGCCGACGTGCGGGCGGCGGTCGCGCAAATCCTGGCGCGCTTTGGCGGCCTGGACATTCTGGTGAACTGCGCCGCGCAGCCCGGCGGCCAGACGCGCGTGCCCGCGCTCGCCGACATCACCGACGACGACTTCTGGGCCGACATGAACGTGAAGGTCATGGGCTACCTGCGCACCGCCCGCGAGGTCGCGCCGATCATGAAGGCGCGCGGCTGGGGCCGCATCGTCAACGTCAGCGGCCTGGCGGCGCGCCGCACCGGCTCCATCATCGGCAGCATGCGCAACGTCAGCGTCGCGGCGCTCACCAAGAACCTGGCGGACGAACTGGGGCCGCACGGGATCAACGCCACCTGCGTGCATCCCGGCAATACCCGCACGGGAGGCGTCGAAGCCCTCATGCGCAAGCAGGCCGCGGAGCAGGGCGTTTCGTTCGAGGAGATCGAGCGCCGGATGGACCAGCGCAACTCCATCCATCACCTCGTGACGCCCGAGGAGGTCGCCAACGTGATCGTCTTCCTCGCCTCGCCCCGCTCGCTGGCCGTGAACGGCGACAGCATCGCGGCGGGCGGCGGCGCCCCGGGGGCGATCTACTACTGAGGCGCCTTGCGTTCGGCGCGCATGCGCCCGGGGCGGCTTGCGAAAAGCTCCTTGCATTCGGCGGCCTCATTTGGCATGAGAGCCGCGTTGGGTCCGCGAGGGCCCTGCGCGCGAGAGCTAGGGGCTTAGCTCAGCTGGTTAGAGCGGCGGTCTCCAAAACCGCAGGTCGAGAGTTCGAATCCCTCAGCCCCTGCCATCGTTTCCCTTCCTGTCGAACGCAGCTTGCCTTTTTACGCGCGACGCTCAGGCGTCGCGGCGAACGGCAGGCCGCGCCTGCCCGGCCGTCGGCGCGATCACATGCGCGACAGGCGCAGGATCGCCGCGCCGCGGGCGTCCAGGATCGTCATGAGGCCTCCGGGCAGGATTTCGTAGCGCGCCGCGCGGGCCAGCGCCGCCAGGAAGCGCGTCTCCTGGTTCATGAGCGCGGGCGGGCAGGCCATTCGGGTGGAGGCCAGCGGGCCAATGGCGGCCTTTCCACGGGCCAGCGCGCCTTTGCCCGTGTAGCGGTTGCATCCGCCCGAGCCCGCCACCCGGCCGCCGGGCAGAATCTCGAGCGTCGATTGCGCCCTGTCCAGCACGCCGCCTCCGCCGATGTCCTCAGCCAGCCAGCGCGAGCCCGCGAGATCGTCCGCAGCGCGGACCGGCGGGGCGAGAGGCGGCAGGGCCGTCAGCAGGAGCGCGAGGGCGGCGGCGGCGCGTGCGTTCATCAGGGTCTCCCGTCAGATCCCGGCAAGCTGCCGCCGCGTGGCTGAATGTGCCCTGAACGCCCGTCAGGCGTCGCCCCACACCTCCCTGGCGGCGGCCGCCACGAGGCGCAGCTTGGCCTCCTGGTCGGCGGCCGTCACGGGGTTGCCGGTGTCCACGCTGGCGAAGCCGCATTGCGGGCTGATGGCGAGATTCTCGAGCGGCATGAAGCCGGCGGCCTCGTCGATGCGGCGCTTGAGGTCGTCCTTGTTTTCCAACGCGCCGGACTTGGTGGAGACAAGGCCCAGCACCACGGAGCGGCCCTTGGGCACGAACCGCAGGGGCGAGAAATCGCCGGCCCGGGGGGTGTCGTACTCCAGCAGGAAAAGGTCGAGATCGAGCGCGTTGAAAAGCTTGTCGGCGACCTCTTCGTAGCTGCCCTCGGCGTGGAACTGCCCGCCGCGATTGCCCCGGCACAGATGGATGCCGATGCGCATGCCGGGAATGTCCCGCACGACGCGGTTGGTCATCTCGACATAGAGATCGATCAGCGCGCGCCAGTCGTCGCCGCGTGCGGCGAGCGAGGCCTGCACGTCCGGATCGCCGAACTTGGCGAAGGCGGTCTCGTCGATCTGCACATACGTGCAGCCCGCCTGCGCCAGCTCCAGCAACTCGGCCCGGAAGGCGTCCACCACGTCTGTCCAGAAGGCGTCCATGTCCGAGTATGCGCTCGCCAGCGCGGCCTTGTCGCCGCCCCGGAAGTGCAGCGCGCATGGCCCCGGGATGGTGAGCTTGGGGGTGCGCTTCGTGTGCGCGGCGATGAAGCGATAATCGTCAAGATGGATGGGTCCGGCGCGCTTCACCCGGCTGCCGATATGGGCGACCGGCTGCGCGCCGCGCCGGGGCGCCCCGAGGGGACCGGCGTCCGGCTCTTCCGGCACATGGTCCGGCACGATGTCGCCCAACTGGCCGAAGAAATAGCTGTGGTAGGAGCGCCGCCGCAACTCGCCGTCCGTGATGGCCGAGAGCCCTGCGCGCTCCTGCAACGCGATGGCGTCCTGGATGGCGGCGTCCTCGGCGGCGTGCAGCGCAGCGTTGGACAGCGCGCCAGCGGCATGCTGGCGCCGCAGCTCCAGAAGGCTCGCGGGGCGCAGCAGGCTGCCGATGTGATCGGCGCGGAACGGGGGTGGCGACATGTTTCCTCCAGAGATTTGCGCGCATGGTAATGGCCGGCGCCATCCCTGTCGCCTGCCTGGCGCGGCTCAAGCCAAGTTTTTCGCTGCGTTCTTGGCGAGCCGCGCCCGTGATCGTCAGCGGCGAAGACTTTGCATTTGATCCTCCGCGCGATCTGGTCAATCGTGCGCAAGGGCCTATTTTGACCTGACTGGACGACGATGGGGTTTCGCATGGCGGCGCGCGGCTGGACGGCTTTCGCTCTTCTGGCGCTGATGGCCGGGCAGGGCGCCTGGGCGAGCGACATCGAGGGGCTGTACAGCGTCGTGGGCAGCAATCCTGGCCAGCCCGGCAACTACAAGGGCGAGGCGCAGATCAAGCAGACGGGCAAGACCTACACGATCGTCTGGCGCGTGGGGGAAAGCCGTCAGGTGGGCACGGGCCTGCTGGTCGACAACGTGCTGTCGGTGGTGTTCACGCCCGTCGGCGCGCCGCGGCCCGGCATCGCGGTCTTCTCCGTCGCGGACGGCAAGATCTCCACGGGCGTCTGGACCTCGCTGGGGTCGCAGATCGTCGCCGAGGAGGTCTGGTCCGCGTCCGACAGGCCCTGAGGGCCGCCACTTTTCCCTTGGCGGGAGCGTTCGGCGAGGCTATAAGGCCGGTCCAAGTGGCGCGCGACCAACCCGGTCCCGCGCCGCGATCATTTTAGGCGGCCGCTTCGCAGCGCGCGCCGGCTGGGACCCCGGGTCGCAAGACGCAGGGTCGTCCAGCCGCCATCTCGGGACAGGTTCGCATGGCCAATCCGTTCGGGTTTCTTCAGCAGGTGCGGGCGGAAGCGTCCAAGGTCACCTGGCCGACGCGCCGCGAAACGCTGATCACCACGGGGCTCGTGGTGCTGATGGTGATCGTGGCGAGCATCTTCTTCGTCGCGGTGGACCAGTCGATTCGCATCGCGCTCCGCTTCATCATGTCGCTCGGCCGCTGACTCGGGGAAACGCATGTCCAAGCGCTGGTATATCGTCCACGCCTATTCGAACTTCGAAAAGAAGGTCGCCGACTCGATCCGCGAGCAGGCCGCGCAGCGCGGGCTCGTCGACAAGTTCGAGGAAATCCTCGTCCCGACCGAACAGGTCGTGGAAGTGCGCCGGGGCCGCAAGGTCAACTCCGAGCGCAAGTTCTTCCCCGGCTACGTGCTGGTGAAGTGCGACCTGTCGGACGACATCTACCATCTCATCAAGAACACCCCGAAGGTCACGGGCTTCCTGGGCGCCGACAACAAGCCCATGCCTATCCCCGACCGTGAGGCCGAGCGCATCAAGGGCCAGGTGGCCGAGGGCGTCGAGCACCCCAAGTCCTCGCTGTCGTTCGAGGTCGGCGAGACCGTGCGCGTCGCCGACGGCCCGTTCGCGTCCTTCAACGGCGTCGTGGAAGAAGTCGACGAGGGGCGCTCGCGCCTCAAGGTGGCGGTGTCTATCTTCGGCCGCGCCACCCCGGTGGAGCTGGAGTTCGGGCAGGTCGAGAAGGTCTGAGCCGCACGGTTCAAGCTTCCGCACGGCGGTTTCGTTCAAGGCCGGGAGTTCGCTCCCGGCCTTTTGCGTTCTGAATCTCGCGTCCGGGGCGTTTATTTCGCGCCGGGCGCTTCCGCTTTTCGCGTGAGCGCGCTATAGCCTGCCCGTCGACGTGGGAGGCATGCCCGGTTTTGCCGCCGGGAGTCCATGCTGAACCACGACCTGCAACCGCCGTGTTCCAGAGCGCATCGCTTTGGGGCGCGGTTTCTTTTGGAGCAGCCATCATGGCAAAGAAGATCACTGGTTATGTGAAGCTTCAGGTGCCCGCCGGCGCGGCGAACCCGTCGCCGCCGATCGGCCCCGCGCTCGGTCAGCGCGGCCTGAACATCATGGAATTCTGCAAGGCCTTCAACGCGAAGACCGCGCAGATCGAAAAGGGGACGCCGATCCCCGTCATCATCACGGCGTACGGCGACCGCTCCTTCACCTTCGAGATGAAGCAGCCCCCGGTCACCTTCTTCCTGAAGAAGGCCGCCAACCTGAAGATCGGCAAGAAGCCGGCTTCGGGCCACAAGACGCCCGGCCGCGGTTTCATCGGCAAGGTGACGAAGGCGCAGATCCAGGAAATCGCTGAAAAGAAGATGCCTGACCTTAACTGCCACACCATCGAATCGGCGATGTCGATGATCGAAGGTTCGGCGCGGGCCATGGGCCTGCAGGTTGTGGAGTAAGCACCATGGCGAAAGCAGGCAAGCGCATCACCAAGGCCCGTGAGGCCGTGGAGCGGACCAAGCTCTACAAGATCGACGAAGCCGTGAACCTGGTGAAGGCCAATTCCTCCGCCAAGTTCGACGAATCGGTCGAAATCGCCATGAACCTCGGCGTCGACCCCAAGCATGCGGACCAGATGGTTCGCGGCGTTGTGAACCTGCCCAACGGCACGGGCCGCACGGTCCGCGTCGCGGTGTTCGCCCGCGGCCCGAAGGCTGACGAAGCCAAGGCCGCCGGCGCTGACGTCGTCGGCGCTGAAGACCTCGTCACGCTGGTTCAGGCCGGCACGATCGAGTTCGATCGCTGCATCGCCACCCCGGACATGATGGGTCTGGTCGGACGCCTCGGCAAGGTGCTGGGCCCGCGCGGCCTGATGCCGAACCCGCGCGTCGGCACGGTCACGATGGACGTGGCGGCCGCCGTGAAGGCTTCGAAGGGCGGCGCCGTCGAGTTCCGCGTCGAGAAGGCCGGCATCGTGCAGGGCCTCGTCGGCAAGGCCTCGTTCAGCGACGACAAGCTCGTCGAGAACATCAAGGCGTTCGTGGACGCGGTCGCCCGCGCCAAGCCGACCGGCGCGAAGGGGACCTACCTCCAGCGCGTGGCGATCTCCTCGACCATGGGCCCGGGCGTCAAGGTCGACGTCGGGACCGTGTCGTCGGGCTCGCAGCAGAACTGATCTTGCAGGCGTCGCCAGGGCCTCTCGGGCCAATGGCGGCGCTTGACAAACGAAAGATTTTCCATGCTGCCCCCTTGGCAGCGGGGAATAACACGGCTAAATAGGCGGTCCGGGGCCGACCAGACTTGCGGCCCCCTTCCAATTCAGCTTCCGCGCGTGAGGGCGTTTCTTTAACGAGAGATCTTTTGCGTGCGGTGGAAATGGCCGGCGAACCCGGAGCTTAGGCTCTGTGTGCGTCGGCTATGTCCTGTCCGAGACTGCAGGCGCTCCGGTCCCCAGGGTCCGAGCTTAATCGTCAGGGAGCCGGTTCGTTCCGGCATGACGGCCAGCATAGACGGGGAGAAGCGAATTTTCGGGCCGCCTTCGGGCGACCCCGTGGTTTGGTTCGAACCTTCTGTCCGGTGGCGATCCCATCGCTCCGGGGACAGGCATTCGATGCCGCGCGAAAGGCCTTCCGGCCTGATGCGTGGTTCATGCAGCCGGCGGGGCGTTCGCGCCTCGTCAACCGGAGAGAGCACTGTGGACAGAGCGGAGAAGAAAGAGCTCGTCACGGAACTGAACGACATCTTTTCGAAGACGTCGGTCGTCGTCGTGGCGCACTACTCCGGCCTGACCGTCGCCCAGCTTCAGAATCTGCGCAAGCGGATGCGTGATGCTGGCGCCTCGGTGCAGGTCGCAAAGAACCGCCTCGCCAAGATCGCTCTCGAAGGCACCGACGTTGCCCCCATCGGCACCCTCCTCAAGGGTCCGACGCTGATCGCCTATTCGGACGATCCAGTGGCAGCGCCGAAGGTCGTCGCCGCATTCGCCAAGGATTTCGACAAGCTTGTCATCCTCGGCGGCGCAATGGGCACGACCGTCCTGAACCCGGAAGGCGTCAAGGCACTCGCCACGATGCCGTCCCTGGACGAACTGCGCGCCAAGATCATCGGGCTCGTCAATGCGCCCGCGACCAAGGTCGCCCAGCTCGCCACCGCGCCAGCCGCCAAGCTGGCCCGTGTGTTCGGGGCTTATGCCAATCGAGACGCGGCCTGATCGAGGCCTCCCATACAACCGGTTCGAACCGACACCTCAAGGAACTTGACAATGGCTAACCTGGAAAAGATCGTCGAAGAACTCTCGACGCTGACCGTGCTCGAGGCGGCTGAACTCGCCAAGATGCTCGAAGAGAAGTGGGGCGTCTCCGCCGCCGCCGCCGTGGCCGTCGCCGCCGCTCCGGCCGCCGCCGCCGCCGCCGTCGAAGAGCAGACGGAATTCACCGTGATGCTCGCCGCCGCCGGCGACAAGAAGATCGAAGTCATCAAGGAAGTCCGCGCCATCACCGGCCTGGGCCTCAAGGAAGCCAAGGATCTGGTGGAAGCCGCTCCGAAGGCCGTCAAGGAAGGCGTGTCCAAGGACGACGCCAAGAAGTTCAAGGACCAGCTCGAGAAGGCTGGCGCCAAGGTCGAACTCAAGTAAGACCGACATGGCGGCGCGTCCCGCGTCGCCTTTTCGGCCTGACGAACACGACGGTCCCGGGTTTTCCCGGGGCCGTTCAAGCGTTCCTGGCGGCCTTCTGCAGAAGGCTGGTTGAGGGCGCCCTGCGCCGGACGCAGGATTATTTGGCGGGGCTTGGCCCCGGGCGTGCGGATCTTCCGGGGTTCGTGCGAAAGGCGTGCGGCCCCGTCGGGCCCGCCGAATCGAAGGTGCGAGAAGCGATATGGCTCAGACTCCGGCTCAGTCCTCCCAGCAGACGTTCACCGGCCGCAAGCGTATCCGCAAGTTTTTCGGCCACATCCGCGAAGTCGCGGAAATGCCGAATCTCATTGAGGTGCAGAAGGCGTCCTACGACCAGTTTCTCATGGTGGACGAACCGAAGGGCGGGCGGCTGGACGAAGGCCTTCAGTCGGTTTTCAAGTCCGTGTTCCCGATCCGCGATTTCGCCGGCACCGCCCAGCTCGACTTCGTCACCTATGAATTCGAAGCTCCCAAGTACGACGTGGACGAGTGCCGCCAGCGCGGCATGACGTTCGCGGCGCCGCTGAAGGTGAAGCTTCGCCTGATCGTGTTCGACGTCGACCCGGACACGGGCGCCAAGTCCGTCCGCGACATCAAGGAGCAGGACGTCTACATGGGCGACATGCCCTTCATGACGTCCAACGGCACGTTCATCGTGAACGGCACCGAGCGCGTGATCGTCTCGCAGATGCATCGTTCGCCGGGCGTGTTCTTCGACCACGACAAGGGCAAGACCCATTCGTCGGGCAAGCTGCTGTTCGCCGCCCGCATCATCCCCTATCGCGGTTCGTGGCTCGACATCGAGTTCGACGCGAAGGACATCGTCTATGCGCGCATCGACCGCCGCCGCAAGCTGCCGGTGACGTCGCTGCTGTTCGCGCTGGGCATGGACGGCGAGGAAATCCTCAACTTCTTCTACAAGAAGATCGCATACACCCGCGTCGAAAAGGGCGGCGAGGCCTATTGGCGCGTCCCCTACGACGTCGAGCGCATGAAGGGCGTGAAGGCGTCCGTCGACATGATCGACGCCGACACGGGCGAAGTGGCCATCGAGTCCGGCAAGAAGCTGACGGTGCGCTCCGCCCGCCAGCTCGCCGAGCGCGGCGTGAAGGCCCTGAAGGCGCAGGACGAGGACCTGTTCGGCCAGTATCTGGCGGAAGACCTCTACAACCCCGAGACGGGCGAGATCTTCGCGGAGGCCGGCGACGAGCTGAGCGCCAAGACCCTTGCGGCGCTGGTCGAGGCGGGCTTCGACGAGCTGCCGATCCTGGACATCGACCACATCAACATCGGCCCCTACATCCGCAACACGCTCGCGGTGGACAAGAACTCCACCCGCGAGGAAGCGCTGTTCGACATCTACCGAGTGATGCGCCCCGGCGAGCCGCCGACGGTCGACACCGGCGAAGCCATGTTCCACTCGCTGTTCTTCGACAGCGAGCGCTACGACCTGTCGGCCGTGGGCCGCGTGAAGATGAACATGCGCCTTGACCTCGACGCAGAGGACACGGTGCGCATCCTGCGCAAGGCCGACATCCTCGCCGTGGTGCGGGCGCTGGTGGACCTGCGCGACGGGCGCGGCGAAATCGACGACATCGACCATCTCGGCAACCGCCGCGTGCGGTCCGTCGGCGAGCTGATGGAAAATCAGTACCGCCTCGGCCTGCTGCGCATGGAGCGCGCCATCAAGGAACGCATGTCGTCGGTCGACATCGACACCGTGATGCCGCAGGACCTGATCAACGCGAAGCCCGCCGCAGCGGCGGTGCGCGAGTTCTTCGGCTCCTCGCAGCTCTCGCAGTTCATGGACCAGACGAACCCGCTGTCCGAGATCACCCACAAGCGCCGCCTCTCGGCGCTTGGACCGGGCGGCCTGACGCGCGAGCGCGCCGGCTTCGAAGTGCGCGACGTGCATCCCACGCACTACGGCCGCATCTGCCCGATCGAGACGCCGGAAGGCCCGAACATCGGCCTCATCAACTCGCTGGCGACCTTCGCCCGCGTGAACAAGTACGGCTTCATCGAGGCGCCTTATCGCCGCGTGCGCGACGGCCTGGTCACCGAAGAGGTGATCTATCTCTCCGCCATGGAAGAGACCAAGCACTACGTGGCCCAGGCCAACGCGCCCATCGGCGACGACGGCATGCTGGTGGAAGACCTCGTGGTCTGCCGCCATGCGGGCGACGTCATCATGTCCCCGCGTGACCGCGTGGACTTCATGGACGTGTCGCCCAAGCAGCTCGTGTCCGTCGCGGCGGCGCTGATCCCGTTCCTTGAGAACGACGACGCCAATCGCGCGCTCATGGGCTCGAACATGCAGCGCCAGGCGGTGCCGCTGGTGAAGGCCGACGCGCCGCTCGTCGGCACGGGCATGGAAGCCGTCGTGGCACGCGACTCGGGGGCCGCCATCGCGGCCCGCCGCACGGGCTTCATCGACCAGATCGACGCCACGCGTATCGTCATCCGCGCGACGGAAGAGCTCGACGCCTCCAAGCCCGGCGTCGACATCTACCGCCTGATGAAGTTCCAGCGCTCGAACCAGTCGACCTGCATCAACCAGCGTCCGCTGGTGAAGGTGGGCGACTTCGTGCGCAAGGGCGATATCATCGCCGACGGCCCGTCGACGGACCTCGGCGATCTCGCCCTCGGCCGCAACGTGCTCGTCGCGTTCATGCCCTGGAACGGCTACAACTTCGAGGACTCGATCCTGCTCAACGAGCGGATCGTGAAGGACGACGTGTTCACCTCCATCCACATCGACGAGTTCGAAGTGATGGCGCGCGACACGAAGCTGGGTCCGGAGGAAATCACGCGCGACATTCCGAACGTGTCGGAAGAAGCGCTGAAGAACCTCGACGAAGCCGGCATCGTCTACATCGGCGCCGAAGTGCAGGCCGGCGACATCCTCTGCGGCAAGATCACCCCGAAGGGCGAAAGCCCGATGACGCCGGAAGAAAAGCTTCTGCGCGCCATCTTCGGCGAGAAGGCGTCGGACGTTCGCGACACCTCGCTGCGCGTGCCTCCGGGCGTGCAGGGCACGATCGTGGAAGTGCGCGTCTTCAACCGCCACGGCGTGGAGAAGGACGAGCGCGCCCAGGCGATCGAGCGCGAGGAGATCGAGCGTCTCGCCAAGGACCGCGACGACGAGCTCGCGATCCTTGACCGTAACGTCTTCGGCCGCCTCGCGACGATCCTCATCGGCAAGACCGCCATCGCGGGCCCGAAGGGCTATCGCAAGGACGGCGAGGTTTCGCGCGAAACGCTGGACGAATATCCGCGCTCCCAGTGGTGGACGTTCGCCATCGAGGACGATCGCCTGATGGGCGAGATCGAAGCCATGCGCAAGCAGTACGACGAAGCGAAGAAGGGGCTGGAAAGCCGCTTCCTCGACAAGGTCGAAAAGCTCCAGCGCGGCGACGAGCTGCCGCCTGGCGTTATGAAGATGGTCAAGGTCTTCGTCGCCGTGAAGCGCAAGATCCAGCCGGGCGACAAGATGGCCGGCCGCCATGGCAACAAGGGCGTGGTGTCCAAGATCGTGCCCAGCGAGGACATGCCGTTCCTCGCGGACGGCACGCCGGTGGACATCGTGCTGAACCCGCTGGGCGTGCCCTCGCGCATGAACGTCGGCCAGATCCTCGAGACGCATCTGGGCTGGGCGTGCGCGGGCCTTGGCAAGCAGGTTGGCGAAACGGTCAACCAGTACCTGCGGCATGGCGACATGCAGCCGCTGCGCGACAAGCTCGGGGAGATCTACGGCAAGGACGATCCAACGGTCGCCAGCCTTGACGACAAGGCCATGATCGAGCTGGGCGAGAACCTGCGCCGCGGCGTCCCCATCGCCACGCCGGTCTTCGACGGCGCGCGCGAGAAGGACGTGGTCGAGATGCTCAAGATGGCGGGTCTGGATCCCTCGGGCCAGTCCACCGTCTATGACGGCCGCACGGGCGAGACCTTCGACCGCAAGGTCACGGTCGGCTACATCTACATGCTGAAGCTGCATCATCTTGTCGACGACAAGATCCATGCGCGCTCGATCGGCCCTTACTCGCTGGTCACCCAGCAGCCGCTCGGCGGCAAGGCGCAGTTCGGCGGCCAGCGCTTCGGCGAAATGGAGGTGTGGGCGCTCGAAGCTTACGGCGCGGCCTACACGCTGCAGGAAATGCTGACCGTGAAGTCCGACGACGTGGCGGGCCGCACCAAGGTGTACGAAGCCATCGTGCGCGGCGACGACGCCTTCGAGTCCGGCATTCCCGAGAGCTTCAACGTGCTCGTGAAGGAAATGCGCTCGCTGGGCCTCAACGTCGAACTGACGTCGACCAAGAAGATCGAGCCGCCGGCGGAAGCCGCCGAATAGGACGAAACAGGCGGGAGCGCCCCGGGCGCCCCCGCCGTGTCGAATTTTGGAATTCATCCGGCAAGGGCGCCGACTTCGGGTCGGCAGGCCCCAGCTTCAGGAGCATAGAATGAATCAAGAGGTCATGAATCTCTTCAATCCGGTCGCGCAGCCCCAGGCGTTCGACCAGATTCAGATCGGCATCGCGAGCCCTGAGAAGATTCTGTCCTGGTCGTTCGGCGAAATCAAAAAGCCGGAGACCATCAACTACCGTACGTTCAAGCCCGAACGCGACGGCCTGTTCTGCGCGCGCATCTTCGGGCCCATCAAGGACTACGAGTGCCTGTGCGGCAAGTACAAGCGCATGAAGTACAAGGGCGTCATCTGCGAGAAGTGCGGCGTGGAGGTCACGCTGTCGCGCGTGCGCCGCGAGCGCATGGGCCACATCTCGCTGGCCGCTCCCGTCGCGCACATCTGGTTCCTGAAGTCGCTGCCCTCGCGCATCGGCCTGCTGATGGACATGACGCTCAAGGAGCTTGAGCGCATTCTCTATTTCGAATCCTACATCGTCATCGACGCCGGCCTGACGCCCCTCAAGGACCGTCAGTTGCTGTCGGAGGACGAGTACCTGCGCGCCCAGGACGAGTACGGCCAGGACAGCTTCACCGCCATGATCGGCGCCGAGGCCATCCGCGAACTCCTGCGCAACATGGACCTCGAGACCATCGCGGCGAACCTCAAGGTCGAGATCTCCGAGGCGACCACGGAGCTGAAGCCCAAGAAGCTCGCCAAGCGGCTGAAGATCATCGAGGCCTTCATCCACTCCGGCAACAAGCCCGAGTGGATGGTGCTGACCGAAGTGCCCGTCATTCCGCCGGACCTGCGCCCGCTGGTTCCGCTGGACGGCGGCCGGTTCGCGACGTCTGACCTCAACGACCTCTACCGCCGCGTGATCAACCGCAACAACCGCCTGAAGCGGCTGATTGAATTGCGCGCGCCCGACATCATCATCCGCAACGAGAAGCGCATGCTTCAGGAAGCGGTGGACGCGTTGTTCGACAACGGCCGCCGCGGCCGCGTCATCACGGGCGCCAACAAGCGCCCGCTGAAGTCGCTCGCCGACATGCTGAAGGGCAAGCAGGGCCGCTTCCGCCAGAACCTGCTCGGCAAGCGCGTCGA
>JAQGJX010000116.1 GCA_028290405.1 Hyphomicrobiales bacterium | reverse complement strand
GTTCGGCCGCGACGAAGCCGCGCGGGTCCTTCGCGATGGCCCGCATGTCGTCCGCCCCGGGGCGAATTCCAAAGCCGAAGCGATGGAAGGCGACCAGAAGCTCCGGGTTTCGTATCTCGCCCTGCATGCCTTGCGCCCAACGTCCCTGCATCATCGCCGGCGCCGGCCGCGCCCGTTCGCATTATGCGCGCGGGACGTGAGCGCAACGTCAACGAGACCGTCAGCCTTGCGGGTTTTTGCGGCTCCAGAACGCCAGCGGCGCCCCCAGCGCCAGCACGCCCAGCCCGAACAGCGCCCCCACGCCCGTGTAGGCGAGGCTCGAATAGAGCAGATACGCGCAGATCCCCACGAAGACCGCGGGCGTCAGGGGGTAAAGCGGCACGGCGAACGGGCGCTGCGAGGCGGGCTCGCGCGCGCGGAAGATGAACAGCGACGCGGCGACCAGCAGCAGGAACAGCCAGAACACCGGCGCGGTGTAGTCCACCATGGCGCTGAAGCCGTCGCGGGTCAGCGCGCCGAAGAACACCAGGGCGAGCGCGATGGCGCCCTGAAGCAGGAAGGCGTTGGCGGGGTTGTCGCCGCGCTCGTCCCACACGCCAAGGCGGCGGATGATCGGCAGGTCGCGGCCCAGCGCGTAATAGACCCGCGCGCCGGTGAAAATGGTGGCGTTGAGCGTGCTGAGCGCCGCGCAGCACACCACGGCGGCCAGCAGCCACGCGCCCGCGTCCCCCGCCACTAGGCGCATCAGGTCGGCCCCCACGGCCTTGCTGTCGCGCAGGCCCGCGAACCCGAAGGCGTGCAGGTAGGCGTAGTTCACCGCCAGATAGACGAGGGTGACGATGGCCGTTCCGGCCAGCACCACGCGCACCATGTCGCGGCGCGGCTCCTTCATCTCGCCGGAGAGATACGCGACCTCGTTCCAGCCGCCGTAGGTGAGCAGCACGAACACCATGGCGAGCCCGAGGGCGCCGCCGCCCGCGCTCGCCGGCGCGGGGGCGGGAGCCGTGGCGGACATTCCCGCCGCCACCACCGCCGCGACGGCGAACAGCGTCGCGATGGCGAAGAAAACCTGCGTGCGCTTGCCGGGCTGGGTGCCGAGCACGTTGACGCCCGTGAAGACGACGACCGAGAGCGCGGCCCAGACGGAGCCGCCGTTGGCGCCAAGGGGCAGCACCGCGTTGGCGTAGTCGCCGAACACGAAGGCCACGTAGGCGATGGCGCCCGTCTGGATGATCGTGCAGCGCGCCCAGGCGAAGAGCACCGCGAGGCCGCCGCCGTAGGCGCGTTGCAGGAAGTGATATTCGCCGCCCGCGTCCGGATGGGCGGCGGCGAGTTCCGCGTAGCACAGGGCGCCCACCAGCATCGCGACGCCGCCCGCCAGCCAGGCCAGCAGGAACACGGCCTCGCTGGGCGTGTTCATGGCGACCAGCGGCGGCATGCGGAAGATCCCGACGCCGATGACGATGCCGACCACGAAGGACACGCCGTCCAGCACCGTGATGGTCTTGCGCGGCGCGGCGAGGGCGTGCGGCTGGTCTTTTGCGGTCGCGGTCATCAGGCGCCTTTCAACGGGGATGCGGGCGCGCGCAGATTGGCTCAACCTCGCGCCGCGGTCCAGTTGCGCGGCGCGGTCTCGCCGGAACGCCTTTCAACCGGGGCGGACTCACCCCATATTGCGCCTATGCCGCGTGATCCCAAGTCGCCCCCCGCCAAGCCCGCCGCCTCCCGGTCCGCCAGCCGCACCCCACGCTCCAAGGCGTCGCGTCCGGACGTGCAGCCGCTCGACCAGCATCTGGCGCAATTGCTCAATCCCAAGCTGAACGAGCCGCGCCACGGGGAGCAGGGGTTCGGCGAGGCGCCGCAGGCGGGGTTCGACTCGGGCGCGCTGGCGAAGATCGACCCGGCGCTGTCCGCGCGGCTCGGCTTCGACAAGCCGACCCGCGCGCGGCCCAAGATGCAGCAGATCGTCAGCGGCAACGCGACGATGGAATCCCTCAAGGACCTGCTGGAGCAGGGCGACCCGAACCTGCGCGAAGCCCGCCCCTGGACGCCCCACCGTCCGCTGCGGCCGGAGAAGTCCGAAGGCGGCATCCGCTTCGACATCGTCTCCGAGTACGAGCCCAAGGGCGACCAGCCGCAGGCCATCAAGGAGCTTGTGGCGGCGGTGGACGCCCACGAGCGCGACCAGGTGCTGCTGGGCGTCACGGGTTCGGGCAAGACGTTCACGATGGCGCAGGTGATCGCCCGCACCAACCGGCCGGCGCTGATCCTCGCGCCCAATAAGACGCTGGCGGCGCAGCTCTACGGGGAGTTCAAGAGCTTCTTCCCGAACAACGCCGTGGAGTACTTCGTTTCTTACTACGACTACTACCAGCCGGAGGCCTACGTTCCGCGCACGGACACGTACATCGAGAAGGAATCCTCCATCAACGAGCAGATCGACCGCATGCGCCATGCGGCGACGCGCTCGCTGCTGGAGCGCGACGACGTCATCATCGTCGCGTCCGTGTCGTGCATCTACGGCATCGGGTCGGTGGAAACCTATACGGCCATGACGTTCTCGATGAAGCTGGGCGAGAAGATCGACCAGCGCCAGCTGATCGCGGACCTTGTGGCGCTGCAATACAAGCGCTCGCTGGGCGATTTCTCGCGCGGCGTGTTCCGCGTGCGCGGCGACACGATCGAGCTGTTCCCGGCGCATTACGAAGACCGCGCCTGGCGCATCGGGTTCTTTGGCGACGAGATCGAGAGCATCGCGGAGTTCGACCCCCTCACGGGCAAGAAGATCCAGGACCTCGAATTCGTGAAGGTCTACGCCAACTCCCATTACGTGACGCCGCGCCCCACGCTCATCCAGTCCGTCAACGCCATCAAGGGCGAGCTGAAGCAGCGGCTGGAGGAATTGTACGGGCAGGGCCGCCTGCTGGAGGCGCAGCGTCTCGAGCAGCGCACCATGTTCGACATCGAGATGCTGGAGGCCACGGGCTCGTGCGCGGGCATCGAGAACTATTCGCGCTATCTCACGGGCCGCCGCCCGGGCGAGCCGCCGCCGACGCTGTTCGAATACCTGCCGGACGACGCGCTGGTGTTCACGGACGAAAGCCACGTCACGGTGCCGCAGATCGGCGCCATGTACAAAGGCGACTTCCGCCGCAAGGCGACGCTGGCCGAATACGGGTTCCGGCTGCCGTCCTGCCTCGACAACCGCCCTCTGCGCTTCGAGGAATGGGAGGCGATGCGGCCCCAGACGGTGCACGTCTCCGCCACCCCGGGCACGTGGGAGATGGAGCAGACCGGCGGCGTGTTCGTCGAGCAGGTCATCCGCCCCACGGGCCTCATCGATCCCCCGGTGGAGGTGCGCCCGGCGCGCGCGCAGGTGGACGACCTTTTGGGCGAAGTCCGCGAGACGGCCCTGAAGGGCTTCCGGTCCCTCGTCACCGTGCTCACCAAGCGCATGGCGGAGGACCTGACCGAATACCTGCACGAGAACGGCGTGCGGGTGCGCTACATGCACTCGGACATCGACACCATCGAGCGCATCGAAATCCTGCGCGACCTGCGGCTGGGCGCCTTCGACGTGCTGGTGGGCATCAACCTGCTGCGCGAGGGCCTCGACATTCCCGAATGCGCCTTCGTGGGCATTCTGGACGCCGACAAGGAAGGCTTCCTGCGCTCCGAGACCTCGCTGATCCAGACCATCGGCCGCGCGGCGCGAAACGTGGACGGCAAGGTGGTGCTGTACGCGGACCACGTGACCGGCTCCATGCAGCGCGCCATGGATGAAACCACGCGCCGCCGCGAACGCCAGATGGCCTACAACAAGGAGCACGGCATCACGCCCGCCACCATCCGGCGCGGCATCCAGGACATTCTGGGCTCGGTGTACGAGCAGGACCACGTCACGGTGGACATCGGCATGGGCGCGCCCGCGGTGGGCCACAATTTCAAGGCCAACCTGGCGGATCTGGAAAAGCGCATGCGGGAGGCCGCCGCCAACCTCGAATTCGAGGAGGCCGGGCGCCTGCGCGACGAGATCAAGCGCCTGCAAGCCACCGAACTGCTGCTGGCCGAAGACCCGCTGGCCCGCCAGCAACAGGTGGAGGACCGCGCCGGCGCTTATCGGGGCGAGAAGAAATACGGCGCGGCGGCGAACATGCCTGCGCCCTCCTCGCGCATCCACAAGCCGACCGACGAGGACATGGGCCCGCACAATTTCGGCGGCGGCGAGGCGCGGCCGGTGCGGCGCGCGGCGACCGAGAGCGGGAAGCGGGGCGAGAAGACCGGGAAGCCGAGGGGGCGGCGTCGGGGGTAGGATTCTCGCGCGCGTCATCCCGGCGAAGGCCGGGACCCGCGACAGGCCGCCTGACGCGATCGCGCTTATGGCCTACCGTGGATGGTCGCCTTCGCGACCATGACGGTTTGAAGCGCCGAGCGTGCGCTCGTGAGTTGGCGCGCTCCATCCGAGCGTCATCCCGGCGAAGGTCGAGACCCACGAGAGGCAGCCTGGCTCAACTCGCGACTTCGACCCACCGGTGAGCGCCTGGCCTCACGCCCTGCGGTCACTCCGTTGCGGGACCGGCCGTTTTCACGATGGCTTTCATCGTTTCGTAGTTCTCCACCAGCAGCTCGGCGAAGGCCGCCGAGGCGATCGCGCGGGGCTCCACGCCCTGTTGCTGGATTTTCGCCGCGATGTCCGGAGAGGCAAGGATTTGCGTGAGGGCCGCGTTGATCCTCGCGGTGACCTCGGGGGGCATGCCCGCCGGGCCCAGCAGTCCAAACCAGGAGGTGAACTCGAAGCCCGGCAGGCCGCTTTCGTCCACCGTCGGTGTGTCGGGCAGGGAGGCGACGCGGCTTTTCGAGACCACGGCCAACACCCGCAGGTCGGGATTCGAGATGTAGCCCTGAGAGCCGATCGTGGGCACGATCAGCACCTGCGTGTCTCCCGTCATGACGCTGTTGAGCGCTTCCGCGGTGCTCTTGTAGGGCACGTGGACAATGTTGATGTCCGCGCGGGCGGCGAAATAGGCGCTTGCGAGATGGGTGGCGCTGCCGACGCCTGCGGACGCGTAGTTGAGCTTGCCGGGGTTGGATTTGACGTGCGCGATCAGTTCGGCGGTCGTTTTCGCCGGCAGGCGCGCGTTCACGAGAAGCACGTAGGCGCCGGAGCCGACATGGGCGACGGCGGTGAAATCCTTGATCGGATCGAAGGGCGGGTTGCGGTTCAGGGCCGCGCTGATCGTGTGGCTGGAGGCCGCCATCAGCAGGGTCGTCCCGTCTGTCGCAGAGCGCGCCACGACGCCGCCGCCCACCGCGCCGCCTGCGCCCGCGCGGTTCTCGATGATGAACGACTGGCCGAGCAGCCGGCCCAACTCCGGGGCGATCACGCGGGCCAGCACGTCCTGTCCGCCGCCGGGCGCGAACGGAACGATGATTTTCGACACGTTGGTCTGGGCCACGGCTGCGTGCGGCGCCAGCAGGCCGAACGCGCAAGCGAGCGCGGCGCCTAAAAGCCTGTTCATGTTTCCTCCCGTGCGTTGTTGAGTGTTCCGGGCGCCGCTAGCGGGCGAGGCTGGGGTAAAGGCGTTCCGCGGTGCGCCGGAAAATCCAGTCCTGATCGTTTTCGGACAGGAACGCCATCGCCTCGAGGCTCTCCGTCACGATGCGCGCGAGGGACGCGTCCGAGGTGGGGAAGTTCGACCCCCAGGCGATGCGCGAGGCGCCGAACACGCCCACGACCTTGCTGAACCATGGCTCGAACGGGCCGCCGCCCTCGGCGATCATGCGCACGTTCCGGATGGTGACCTTGAGGTTCACGTTGGGATAGCGGGCCAGATCGAACAGCGGCTGGGCGGCCGCGTAGGGCGCACCGTCGCCCGCCGGAGCCGAGGCGAGGTGGTCGAGGATCACCGGCACGCGCGGAAAGCGCTCCAGCAGCGTGCGCAACTGGCCCACGGCCTCCATATGCATCTGCACGCACACGGGCGCGCCAAGCTCCTGCATGCGCTCCCATGCGGGGAAGATGCGCGGATCGTCCAACCAGCGCGCCTGGTCGGGCATGGTGCTGCCGGTGGTGAACAGCCGCAGGCAGGAAAGCCCCTGCGCCATCCAGTGGCGGATGCGCTCGGGCGCATCGTCTTGCAGAACGTCGACCGAAAAGACGCCCGCGAAGCGGTCCGGGTAGGCGGCCACCGCGTCCGCCACCAGCGAATTGTCGTAGCCGTAGCACGTGGAGGCCTGCACGAGCGCCGCGCGGGCCACGCCCGCCTCGTCCATGGCGGCGACCATCTCGTCGGGCGTGACCGGCCGGTCGCGGGCCCAGCCCGAAAGGACGCCGCCCAGAGGCGAGCGCGGATAACGCGATTCGTCGGCTGAGATCACGTGAGGGTGGATGTCGACGATCGCGCGGGTCATGGGTTCGGCTGGTCTCCGGCCGTTCTGGGACGGCCCCGTGAATCAGGATTTCAGCATAGCTTGGAAGATCGCCTCCGGCTGCTTTAAAAAATGGCGCCTCTCCCCCCGCCGCTTATCTCCCGCTTGTGAATGGACGCAGGCCCTTGTGCGCCCTAGGTTCCCGCCATGGTCATGCGTGGGAGGCGGTTTTGAACATTATTCATCGCAAGGGCTGGGAGATTCCCGAGCGCGACGCGACGCCCGAGCATCTGTTCCTCAACCGGCGCTCGCTGCTCACCGGGGCCGCCGCCATTGGCGCGGGCTCCATGCTGGCGCCCGGCCACGCGCTCGCGCAGGCCGATCCGTCGGCGGGGCTGTATCCCGCCAAGCGCAACGAGACCTACACGTTGGACCGGCCGCTGATGGCCGAGGACGTGACCTCGCGCTACAACAATTTCTACGAGTTCGGCTCCACCAAGAACATCTACGGCGCCGCGCAGCGGCTCGAGACGCGGCCCTGGACGATCAAGATCGACGGGCTGGTGGAGAAGGAGCGCGAGATCGGGATCGACGATCTCCTCAAGTCCGTGCAGCTCGAGGAACGGCTCTACCGGCTGCGCTGCGTGGAGGCGTGGTCCATGACAATTCCGTGGACGGGCTTCTCGATGAAGCAGCTCGTCGACCTCGCCAAGCCCACTTCGGCGGCCCGGTACGTGCGCATGGAGACGTTCCTCGATCCCAAGATGGCGCTGGGGCAGAGGCAGGTCTGGTATCCGTGGCCCTACGTGGAAGGCTGCACCATCGAGGAGGCGATGAACGACCTGTCGTTCATGGTCACCGGCGCCTACGGCAAGCCGCTCGCCAAGCAGTACGGCGCGCCGCTGCGCCTGCACATGCCGTGGAAGTACGGCTTCAAGGGCGTGAAGTCGATCAAGCGCATCAGCTTCGTCACCGAGCGCCCGAAGGGCTTCTGGGAGGCGCTGCAGGCCAGCGAATACGGCTTCTGGGCCAACGTGAACCCGGAGGTCTCGCATCCGCGCTGGAGCCAGGCGACCGAGGAGGTGCTGGGCGAGGGCAAGCGCGTGCCGACCCTGATGTGGAACGGCTACGGCGAGCACGTGGCCGGGCTCTACAAGGGGTTGGAGAAAGAAAAGCTGTACATGTGAGGCGCGGCGGGCGGCCTAGCGGCGGTATCGCCCGAGGCGGCCCAGCGTGTCCTCGATGAAGCTGGCGTCCACCGCCAGCGGGGCGTCCACCACGCCCTCGATCAGCCCCCGGGCGCGCCAGAGCGCGAGGTCCTCCTTCAGGCGCGCCATGTCCGGCGCGCCGTCCGGGTCGAGGGGCGCGGGGCGCAGGGCGCGCAGCAGCGCCGCGTCCTTCACGTAGGTGGCGGCGGCGAGGATCGCCACGACGGCGTCCGCCTTGTCGCCCGCGAACCGTCCGTCCTGCACCGCGTCCTCGTGGTCGCGCACGCCGCGCAGGTAGGCGCGCAGGAAGGCGCGCAGCGCGTGGGGCCGGTCCGCCGCGAAGGCGCCCGCGGCGACGAGCCCCGCGTGCTGGCGGCCGGGGTCGATCTCGTCGTCTCCCAGAACCGCCACCCCGAGGCCGACCCGCACCGCCTCTGTGGCGGAGGGCTCGCCCAGGAGGGCCGCGTCGAGGGAACGGCCCGCCAGCGCGGCCAGCATCTG
>JAQGJX010000077.1 GCA_028290405.1 Hyphomicrobiales bacterium | reverse complement strand
GCCGACATCGGAACCGTGCTGCCGCTCTCGGAAGGCGGCAAGCTGAAGATACTCGCCTCCACCACCAAGGAGCCGCCGACGATCGCCAAGGATATCCCGACCATCGCGGCCGTCGGCATGCCCGACTTGCTGTCCGACACGTGGACGGCCTTCACGGCGCCCCCCGGCACGCCTCTCGACGTTCGCGAAAAGCTCGCCGCCGGGATCAAGGAGGTGATGTTCACCCCCCAGATCAAGTCGCGGCTGGAAGCCGTGGGCATCGAACCCTGGGGCCTTGGGCCCCAGGAGATGGCCGAGGTGGTGAAGAAGGAAAGCCAGCGCTGGACCGACGTTGTGCGCAAGGCCGACGTGCGCATTCAGTAACGGCGGAGCGGGCGGCGCTCAGTCGCCCACTTCTTCCGGGGGCACGAAGGCGCCGTCGTCGCGCAGCATGCCGCCCCGGCTCGCCAGCGCGGGCCTGCGGGCGCCAAGCTGCATCGGCGCGCCCATGGGAGCCTGCGCGGGCGCCTGCACGTCCAGCCCCAGCCGGCCGTAGCGCTGCACGCCGCCGATGGAGCTTGAAGGAATCGGCGCGTCGCCGCGGGGCATGAACGACCCTGCGGAGCCCGACATGGCCGCCAGGCGCCGGCTGTCGGCGCCGCCCCGGCCCGGCATCGCGCGGGCGATCTCGAGTTCGGGCTCCAGCATCGGCGGGTCCGGCAGGTCGTCGCGGCGCGGCGGCGGGGCGATCTCCTTGATCACCGGGCGGCAATAGCGGCGCGGGCCCGTCGAGGTGTTTCCGTGCATCGCCAGATCGACGTGCAGATGATTGTAATGCAGCGCGTTCGACCCCGGCCCCAGCACGGTGGTGAAGTACTCGCAGGCGCCCGAATGGGCCTCCCGCAGAAAGGCTTTCTCCTGCTCGTCGCCGCGCGTCCACCCCTGCACCACGGTGATCTTGCGCCCGTCCGCCAGCCGGAAGCCGCCCACGTCCAGCGCGTTGCCGAACGAGTGCTCGGAGAGGCTCGCGCCCCGCTGGTTGTTGATCGGACGGCAGCCGTAGCCGCCCATGGAGTCGATCTGCGTCACTGGCTGGCCGAAACGGGCCTGCGCGGCGGGCTGGACCACGTTGTCGAGCCAGGCTTCCAGCGCCTCGGTAACCGGGCAGCCCAGCGTCGCCTGGGCGTTGATGGCCACGCGCCCGTTTGACAGCGCCGCGACCCGGAAAGGCTGGGTGAGGCCGCAGATGCCAGGTCCGTCGATTTCGCGCGCGGGCTGCACGTAGGCGCTCGCCCGCACGGTGCGGCGGGCCATGCAGGCCTTCTCGGCCGCCTCGCGCCACGCGGGGCGCTGCGGCCGGTCGAACAGACCGCAGCCCGGAAGTGTCGCGAGGACGCCGGCGACGACGGCTAAAGGCAAAACGCTACGCGCCATTCGCGAGGTTTGCCCGCAATTCGTTAAGCGCGCTTAAAGGATGAAAGTTAATGGCGCGGGCGCGTTGCGATTGCGCAACAAGCCCGCCCCTGCCGTCGGCTTGCGGCGATTACGCCTTGAGGCGCCTGGCCCACTTCACCAGTTCGTCGATCATCTGGACCATGAGGTCGCGGCCCGCCTGGTCGGTGAACCGGCCCTCTGCGTCGAACTTGGAGCCCGCGCCGGTGATCATGATCTGCGGCGCGTTGAGGACATGCGAGTTCGTCGAGACCAGCATGTGGCGCAGGTGATACTGCGCGCGCACGCCCCCCATGGGGCCAGTGGCGGCGCTGAGGATCGCGACCGGCTTGCCCCCGAAGGGCTGGGCGGGGGCGCGGGAGGCCCAGTCGATGGCGTTCTTGAGGGGCGCGGACACGGAATAATTGTATTCCGGCGTCGCGAGGATCACCGCGTCGGCGGCCGCCACCTGCGCCCGGAAGCGCTGGACGGTCGCCGGGTAGCCCTGCTCGCGCACGTCGTCGTCATAGAGCGGCAGGTCGCCGATCTCGGCCAACTCGATCGTGACGCCGGCGGGCGCCAGTTCCTGCATGGCCCGCAGGGCCGCAGTGTTGAACGAGTTTTTGCGCAGGCTGCCGGAGACGGCGAGAATTTTGAAGTCGGTCATGAAGTGGTCCTGAGCCTTGGTTGACGCGGGACCTTAGGGCTGGCGCGCCTCGCGTTCAATGCCAGCCGAGCTTTTCAGGGGCCCTGAACGGCGAAGGCCCGCCTCCTGGGGAAGCGGGCCTCCTGAAAGCGCTCCCCTCCTGTCGGAGGGGAGCCGGTCAGCGCAAAGTCCGGGGGGACCTTTACGCGACCTGTTGGATGGCCGAGAGGGTCCAGGCCTGCGGGCCGGCGCCCGGGGCGCGCACGAAGGTCCAGACCTCCGTGATCTCCTGCGGCTTGTGCAGGTCGCCCTCGACCAGCTTGCCCGTGTCGCGGTCCACCAGCGCGTCGATCATCTCGAAGCGCATGGCGACCGTGGCGTAGTCGCCGGAGTTCTCGGTCCAAGCCTCGGACAGGTCGCCCTGGAGCAGCTTCACGTTGCCGCTCTTGGCCACAAGGTTCTTCTTGTGCTGGTCGGCGATGTCGTCGGCGAAGTAACCGGCCATTTCAGCCGTCGCGATCTTGCGCAGATGGCCGACGTCCTCGTTGGCGTAAGCCTGCTGGACTTCGACCAGCAGCTTCTCGAACGCCTCGAAATCCGGGCCGTCGATCTTCAGCGGACGGGTCTGCGAGCCAAAGCCCGAACCCGTGCCGGCCGAAGCGCCCCCGAGACCCCCGCCAAGCGCGCCGCCGAGGCCGCCCAGCGCGGAGCGCGGGGCTTCGTTGGCCGAGTACGGGGCCGCGTACGGCTGCGGGCCGCCGTCCATGGGCTCCGAGCGCCCATAGGCGGACGCCGCGGCGGCGGGCTGCTGGCGACGGCGCCACCAGGACACCGCCAGCCACGCCAGACCGGCGAGCAGAGCGATCTGCAGCATCAGGCCCATGATGGACGCGAGGCCGCCGAGGCCGCTGAAGAGGCCGCTGCCCGACAGCAGGCCGAAAATGCCCGCGCCGATGAGGCCGCCCATGATGCCCCGCGCGAGCGGCGAGCTGAACATGCCGCCGGCGGCCGGCGCAGCCCGGGTCGCGGGGCGGTTGACGCCGGCCGAAGGCGCGGCCTGGCTCGGCCCGGTGGAGCGCTGGAAGCCCTGCGTGGCTCCGGGCGCGGTGGACGTCGCGGGCGCTGCGCTCTCGGTGCGTGCGCCACGGTTGCCCGAGCTCGTGCCCTTGCTCGCGCGCGCTTCGGCGATGGCCGGCGCGAGCGCCAGGACCAACGCGGCGCCAAGCGCCAGGGCCCGGCCTGCAGTCCGACTATTGCGAGATGTCATCAAAGTCTCCCTTTGCCTCAAGCCGCGCCGTTCCCCTCCGGCCAGCGCGCTTGGCGCACGTCCAATATCGCCCTGCCCCCGTCGACCTTCAAGGCTGGTAGATACCATGCGGGAACTACGGAGTTTCCGGGCCATTGCGCCGCCCGCGTTGGATGCCCGGCGAATCGCTGCTAACAGGAGAGAAGGCGCGGCGGACCACGCGGCTATACGGGACAAGAACCTACATGGCGAGCAAGCTGGCTTCATGAGCGCCAAGGGACCATGGGGCGGCCCGCCCGGCGAGGAGCCTGCGCCGCGCCGCAGCTATCACCATGGCGGCCTGAAGGACGCGCTCATCGAGGCGGCCCGCGCGCTGATCGAGCGCAGCGGCCCGGGCGGGTTCAGCCTCACGGAGGCCGCCCGCATCGTCGGCGTCACGCCCGCCGCCCCCTACCGCCATTTCAGCGATCGGGACGCCCTGATGGGGGAGGTCGCCAAGCGCGGCTTCGACCTGTTCACCGCCCGGCTCGCCGGCGCCTGGGAGGGCGGGCGCCCCGACGCCGACACGGCTCTGGCGCGCATGGGCCGCGCCTACCTCGACTTCGCCCGCACCGAGCCGGGCTATTATCGCAGCATGTTCACCAACGCGCCCGAACCCGGCTCCTGCCCCGACCCGGCGGCGGGGCGCGCCTTCGCGACCATCGAGCTCGCCGCCGCCGCGACCCTGCGCGCCCGGGGCCGGACCGATCTGGGCGGCCGCAGCCTGGCGCTGGAGATCTGGGCGCTCTCCCATGGCGTCGCGACGCTGATGCTGGGGGGCTATCTTCCCGCCGGGCCCGACAGCGACCCCGCCGCTCTGCTGCAACGGGCCGCGGGCGCGCTCGTGGAGGCGGCGGTGCGATCCGCCGGGCCCCGCTAGGCGGTACGCTCGTCGCGGGGCAAGTGTGTGCGTCGCAACGCCACCCAGAGCCGATCCATGGAACTTCTCGTGGGTTTCGGCATTTCCCGACCGGAGTGGCCCCCTCTGCGGCGCCGTTTCCGCGAGGGTGTTCCAGTGCGTGTGTTGATTGTTGAAGACGATCCCTTTGTAGCGCTCGACCTTGAAAGCATCGTGCAGGACACGGCCGAGGTTGAAGTGGACGTGGTGGCCTCCGTCGCCGAGGCCCGCAAGCACGTGAGCGGAATCGACTTCGCGTTCCTCGACATCGACGTGCTGGACGGCGCCGTCTTCGAGGTGGCCGAACTGCTGCGCGACCGGGGCGTGCCCTTCGCGTTCGTGACGGGCGCCGCGCGCGCGTGCGTGCCGGCTCCCCTGCGGGACGCGCCCTTCATCCCCAAGCCCTACAAGGTCTGGCAGATTTCCCGGTCCCTACTGGAGACCGCAGGCGCCGAGCGCGCCTGGAGGTAAGCGGGGCGCTGCGGCGCCCGCGATCCGCCGCTCCCGCGCTGCCCGCATTTTCTTCCTGCCGTCGCCCTTGCAAGGATGTAAATGTAATTTACATTCACATGAGGCGCCCGCAGACGACCTGCCCCTGCGCCAGAGGGAGCATGCGAATGAACCACTCATCGACCGCCGACGCCCAAAGCTCCGGCTCGCGCTTCGAGCCTCAAGGGGCGCGGGCGCGTCCACGCTGGCGCGGACTGGAAATCGCCGCCGTTGTGCTGGGCTTCGTCCTGTACTGGCCCATCGGCATGGCGCTGCTGTTCTGGAAACTGTGGCGCAACAAGAACGGGCAGAGCGAGGATTTCGTCACCGCCGCGCGCGGGGCATGGCAGGAGAACGTGATGGGCAGGTGGCCGGAAGCGTTCCGGGGCTGGGGCTGCGGGGCCGCGCGCCGCGACGCGCCCGCCGCCGGCTGGGGCTTCGGGGGGCCGCGCCCCACGGGCAATTCCGCCTTCGACGACTGGCGCAGCGGCGAGCTGGCCCGTCTGGAAGAGGAACGCCGCAAGCTGGAAGCCGCCGAACGCGAGTTCGCCGACTACATCGAAAGCCTGCGCCGCGCCAAGGATCGCGAGGAGTTCGAGCGCTTCATGCGCGACCGCAATTCGGGCTCCGGCGCGCAGCAGTAACGCCAGGTCCAACCAACGAGGAGCGGCGGCCTTCCGGGGCCGCCGCTTTTTCAATGCGCGTTCGCCGCCGCCCTTTGCTGCGCCGCCTGGGCGACGATGACGTCCGCCGGCTTGCCGACAACCTCCGCCAGATGGTCGAAGCGCGAGGTGAACGAGCCCACGCCGGACGTCGCCGAGCGCAGCTCGATGATGAGGTCGCCCATCTCGGCCTCCGGGATCAGGGCGCGCAGCACGTCCCAGCCCTCCCAGCCCTCGCGGGCGTCGTACCCCAGGATCTGCCCGCGCCGGGACGACACGATGCCTGCCGCGCGCGCCATGGCTTCCGAGGGAATGGCGAGTTCCACGGAGAGGATCGGCTCCAGCAGAACGGGGCGCGCCTTGCCCAGCGCCTCGCCCATGGCGAGCCGCGCCGCCGCGCGAAACGCCATGTCGGAGGAATCCACCGTGTGGTACGAGCCGTCGAGCAGGGTCGCGGCGACGTCCACGACCGGAAATCCCAGCGGTCCCCTCGCGAGGCCGTCCACGCACCCCGCCTCCACGGACGAGAAATACTGCTTGGGCACCGCGCCGCCATGCACCGTTTCGGCGAAGCGGAAGCCTTCGCCGCGATCGGTGGGGGCGACGTCAAGCACCACGTCCCCGTACTGCCCGTGCCCGCCCGACTGCTTGCGATGGCGCCCGCGCACGTTGACGCTGTCGCGGATCGTCTCCCGGTAGGCCACCAGCGGGCGGCGCGCCTCCACCGCCACCCCGAAGCGGCCCGACAGGCGCTCGATGGCCACCCGCAGGTGCATCTCCCCCTGGCCGTACAGCTTCATCTCGCCGCTGTCCTGGTCCTGCACGAAGACCAGCGACGGGTCCTCCTCCACCAGTTTGGCGATGGCGGCCGTCAGGCGCACCTCGTCCTTGCGGTCCCGCGTGGCGAGCGCGAACGCGTGCACGGGCGGCGGCTGCAGGACCGGCGCGATCTCAATCGCGTCGCCGGCCGAACCCGCCTTGGCGTCCACGAAACTGTCGCCCGTGCCCACGTGCTCCAGGCGGCCGAACGCCGCCGTGTCGCCCTCCTCGATGCGCGGCTGGCGGCTGGCGGCGGCGCCCATCACCCGCGACACCCCCGCGATCCGGTCCTCCCCGTGGCGCGAGGCTACGAGGCCCCCGTCGGCGAAGGCGCCCCGCAGCGCCCGCGCCAGCGTGAGCTTGCCGCCATGCGCCGTGTGAATGGTGCGCAGCGCCCGCGCGAGCGGCGGCCCGTCCGCCGACAGGCCAAGCCGCGCGCGGGTCTGGACGATCCCGGGCGCTTCGTGGCGCAGCGCCTTCAGCAGGCGCGTCACCCCGTTGCCCCGCTCCGCCGAGCCGATGAGCAGCGGCGCCATGAGCCCCTGCCGCAGGTCCTGCGCGAGATCGTCGAATATCTGGTCGCGCGGGGGCTCAATGTCGCTCAGCAATTCCTCCATCAGGGCGTCGTCGTAATCCGCGAGCCGCTCGAGCATGGAGAAGCGCGCCTCGCGCTCGCGCGGCAATTCTCCCGCCGGAACGTCGATCACGCTCGAGGCCGCGTGCTCGCGGTAGACGAAGGCCCGCTCGAGCGCGAGATCGATGAAGCCCGTCGCGATGCCCTGGCGCCAGATGGGAATCTGCCGCAGCAGCAGGGGGGCCTGCGAGGCGGGCTGCAGCATCGCGAGGGTCTCGCGCACCCGGGCGGTGGCGACGTCGATCTTGTTCAGGAACAGCATGCGGGGAATGCGCTGCTCCTCCAGCTCTCGCAGGATCATCTGCAAGGCCGGAATCTTCCGCTGGTCGGCTTCGCAAACCACGACCGCGACGTCGCAGAGCGGCAGGGCGCGGCGCATGTCGGACAGGAACTCGATGGAGCCGGGGCAATCCACGAAGGTGAAGCGGTCGCCAAGGTACTCGGTCGAGGCGACGTTCGCCTCCACGCTCATGGCGTGAGCGCGCGCCTCCGGACTGGCGTCGCCGACGCTGGAGCCTTCCCGGACGGAGCCCTGGCGGGCCAGCGCGCCGGTGCGGGCCAGCAGGCTTTCCATCAGGGTCGTCTTGCCGCTCTGAAAGGGGCCCACCAGGGCGATCAGCCTTGGGCCTTCTATGCGCGTGGGAGTCCGCCTTTGTGCGTCGGCCATCTCAGCCCTCCTGCGACATTGTCTGCAAGGCGTTCCGGCGCGACATCGGTCTTCAATGCCATGCGGCGCCGAATGCTCGAATGGTCTCAGGACATGTAACCGATTGCAAGCATGACGGTGGCCAAGGCCCGGCCCGCCGACTCGCATTTGGCGGCCGGCAGCGCTATTTTAAGCGAGGAGCTTCCGGAGTTGCGTATGGAGTCCGCCCGCAAAACGCCACGCGAGATCGTCCGCCGCATCGCTGCGCGCGGCAAGGTCCTGCGCTCGGACCAAGGCGGGTCATGGCGGCGCGAAACGTTCACGCTGCCGCGCCCGGAAGCGCGCGCCAAGGCCCGGGAGTGGTTCGACCGCTTCCCCAAGGCCGCCTACATGACGGAGATCGAGTTCTGGCGTGAACTCGACGGCGGAATGATTGAATTCACAATCCGGCGCCTGCCGAGCGCCGATTAGGCCCCCGCCCGCAGCGCCTGCCCGGTCACAACGGCCGCGTTGGCCAGATACAGCGTCGCGGCGCAAACCTGGTCCGCCGCCATGGGCGCGCCCTCCCGCTCGGGCGCCACGGCGTTGACCCGCACCCCGGGGGCAAGGGCGGCGGCGAGCGCCCGCACGGCGCCCGCGAGCGCCTCCCCATGGGGACCTTGGGCCCCCGCCACCAGCACCACGCTCCGGTCCCGCCCTTCGGCCGCCACGGAGGCGAACGCCTCGACGGCCCCCAGAGCCTCGGGGCCGAGTCCCGCGGCGCCCGCGAGGCCCGCGCCGCAGGTTTGGTGAACGAGCAGGTCGCCGCCGGTCTCGACAAGCGCGAAGCCGCCGCCCGCGAGCGCGGCCCCCAGAGCCTCGCGCAAGGCCGCGTCGCCGACCTGCACCTGCGCGCCGCGCGGTCCCGCCCTGTCGTTCATCTCGTGCTCCTGCGCCGCGCAAGTCTAGATTCGCCGATATCCCTGTATGACGCCGCCGCGGGCGTAAGGAAACAGCGCTGAATAATAAATCATAAACCATGATGACAGTGCGTATTACGCTGCGTCATCGACAGGTTAATAGACAATAATTTCTCACAACCAATCGTTAGGGCGAGTTAAGAATGAAAATCTGCGAAGCCACATCTATGTATCTTGCTTGCCAGAATCCTGCCGTATTCGGTTAAAGGCTTCCCGTCGGCCTGTGCAAGGTTTGGTTATCTTTACCGCTTAAGTGTGGGTCATGGGCGGCGCGTCGGAGGCGTCGCCTCGTTTGGAGTTGTTGTGTCATGCGTAATGTGATTCTCGCCGGCGTTTCGCTGCCGGTCCTTCTTCTTGCTTCGATCCCCTTCGTTTCGAGCGCCCAAGCCGCCGACCTGCCCCGCCGCACCCTCGCGCCGGCGCCTGCTGTCGCGTATGCGCCGGCCTACCGGGCGTTCACGTGGACGGGCGGCTATGCGGGCGTGACCGCCGGTTACGGCTGGGGCTCCTACGGCGACCTCGGCAGCGTCTCCTTCGGCAAGCCCAGCGGCTTCTCGCTCGGCGGCACGCTGGGCTACAATTACCAGATGGGCCAGGTGGTGGTGGGCGTCGAGGGCGACCTCTCGTGGGCCAACTACCGCTCCTCCCAGGCGGTGGGCGCCGCCGCGCCGTACACCTACTATTCGGCCCGCACGAACTGGCTCGGCACCGCGCGCGTGCGGGTCGGCTACGCGGCCGACCGCGCTCTCGTGTACGTCACGGGCGGCTACGCCGTGGCGCCGGTTCGCAGCAGCTTCTCGAACGCCGGCGTCGCCGGCCCGCCGCTCGTGCCGGCGGCCTCGGGCTCGGTGAGCGACCTGCACCATGGCTTCGCGCTGGGCGCGGGCATCGAGTACGCGCTCACCAATTCGGTGTCCGTGAAGGCTGAGTACCTTTATGCTTCGCTGGGCAAAAAGAGCATGTTCCCCGCGCCCTACCGCACCGAGGCGAGCTTCTCCACGTCCCTCATCCGCGCGGGCGTGAACTACCACTTCTAGCGCCTTCGGGCGCTCTCTCCTGAACCATTCCAGCCCGGCGGGGTTCGCCCCGTCGGGCTTCGCGCATTTTTTTAATCGCCCGCCTCTTTGGAACCAACCTCGACCCAAGCTATATTGTAACCAGGGACTGCACATTCGCAGCCCGGTAGCAGGCAGGAGAGATCGCCATGGGGCTCTGGAATTTTGCGAAAGAAGTGGGCGCCAAGCTGTTTGGAGCAAGCGAGGCGCAAGCCGCGACCGCCGACGACCTCAAGAAGGAGGCCGAGAAGCACGGTCTTGACCTTTCGGGCGTCGACGTGAAGGTCGAAGGCGACAAGGTCGTTCTCAGCGGACGCGCGCTCTCCACGGCCGAAGCCGAGAAGATCGTCGTCGCCATGGGCAACACCACGGGCGTCGCGTCGGTGGAGAACAACCTCGCGGTGGACAAGGCCACCGCCGAGTCGCGCAGCTACACGGTGAAGAAGGGCGACACGCTCTCGAAGATCGCCGAGGAAATGTACGGCAAGGGCCACGCCGGCCAGTATCCGGTCATCTTCGAAGCCAACAAGCCGATGCTGTCGCACCCCGACAAGATTTATCCCGGCCAGGTGCTGCGCGTTCCCCCGCTGGACGCGTAACGGCCAGCCGACAGGCCGGGAGGCGGGCGCCCTGCGCGCCTCCCGGCCGATCTCGTCCTAGACGGGGTTCTCGTCGACGCGCACGCGCGAGCCCGGCGCCGCGCCCATCCGCTCCGCCAGCCAGGGCAGCAGCAATCGCGCCTCGTCCGCCAGCACATGCGGCGGGTTGATGACCGCCAGCCCGGAGCCCACGAGCCTGCCGTCCCGCTGCGGACGCGCGAGCGACAATTCCAGCCGCAACAGGCGCGACACCCCCGCGGCGCGCAGCCGCTCATGCAGCAGGTCCACCGCGGCCTCGTCCTTGATGGGATGCCAGAGGGCATAAACGCCCGTCGGCCATTTGCGCCACGCCTCGAGACAGGACTTCGTCATCCGGTCGAACTCGTCGAACGCCTCGAACGGCGGATCGACCAGCACCAGCCCGCGCCGCTCCACGGGCGGCACATAGGCGCGCAGCGCCGTATAGCCGTCCATGCGCAGCACTTTCAGCCGCCGGTCGCGGCCCATGTTGGCCGCCAGCGCCTGCGCGTCGTCCGCGTGCAGTTCGCACAGGGTCAGCCGGTCCTGCGAGCGCAGGAGCGTCTGGGCGATAGCGGGCGAGCCCGGATAGGACATCGGCATGCCCTCGGGATTTACGGGCCCCACGGCGGCCAGCCAGGGCGCCAGCAGGCCGGCGATCTCCGCAGGCGCGGGCGCGCCGACGATGCGCCCCACCCCCTCGCGCCATTCGCCGGTGCGCCCCGCCTCGTCTCCGGCGAGATCGTAGCGCCCGACGCCCGCGTGGGTGTCCAGGTAGCGCAGCGCGCCGTCCTTGCGCAGCAGGTAGAGCAGGATGCGCGTCAGCAGCACGTGCTTGAAGACGTCCGCAAAATTGCCGGCATGAAACGCGTGGCGATAATTCATCTGACCTTCAACGCGCCGCAGGCGCCGCGATGTCGCGCGTGCGGCATGCGGCGCGGGCGACCTCCGGACAAGCGCGGAACTCGCGCAGGTCCTTGCTCATGCACACCCGCACCTCCTGCAACAGCCCGCGCTGGCAGGTCACGGCCATCATGCCCGGCCGCAGGCCCCTGTTGGCGTCGATGAAGGCGCGCTGAACGTCCTGCGGATCGAGCGATTGCGTACGCTCGGGCGCGCGCAGGCTGTCGGGAATCTGCACCCGGTCGCGGGCGCGGCCGACTTCGGCGAAATACTCGGCCGGCGAGCGGCCCGAGCACGTGCCGTGCTTGCGCCATTCGTAGCGCGCCAGCCCCTCTTCGGGGAACACGCCCCGGGCGGCCTCCATGGCGGCGCGGGGCGGGTTGCGCACGGGATGGTCGCAATCGGCCGGAAAGCCGCGCTCGTTCTGGGGCCAGAGCCCGTGGACCACAAAGCCGCGCGCGGCGCCGGAGCCGCATTGCTCGCGGGCCTTTTCGGCCCCGCCAAGCGCGCAAAAGCTCGGCGACCACGAGAGGGCCAGGAGGTAGAAATCAAACGCGCCAGGCGCCACGGACGAAGGCGCGCGGGCGCCGGGGCGCGCGTCCTCGCGGGAGGGCTCGCGCGCGCCGTCCGGCTTGCGGGCGGGCTCGCGGTCGCCGCATCGATCCAGCAGGCAGGGCTCGCCGCGCTGCGGGCGCCCGCCGCTCCATTGGGCCTCGGCCGTGCCCGAAAGGGAGGCGAGCGCGAAGACCGCGAGCGCGAATCGCAGTTTCACGGGCCGGCTGCCTTGCAGCCGCTTCCATGGGCGAGATTGCGGTCGAGACCGACGATGCACCACTCCACGCCCCAGCTCCAGCCGATGATTCCGGCGTTCTCGCCGATGGAGTAGGCGAGCCGGCGCACCTTGCCGTCGTTCATCACCGCGCCCGCCTGGCAATAGCGCCGGGGAATGTAGTCGAGGCCATTGCTGCGGAACCCCGATTCGCGCACCTTCTCGTAGGCGACGATCTGCAGGCCGGAGCTCCAGTACTCGTCCTCGCGGTCCAGGAATCGCGAGGCGATCTTGCTCAGGACCGCCGGATCGGCGCACAGCGGCAGAACGCTTTTGTAAGGCTGCGAGCGCTCTTCGGCGGGCGTCAGCGGCCGCGCCGAGGCGGGCGCCCCGCCAACAAGAAGCATCGCGCCGGACGCCAGGATCGCCGCTGTCTTCCGCACCATCGTCCTCGTCCCCAACTTCACAAGCCTCGACATGCGTAAACGATGCGCGGGCGCTCGGGCCCGGTCAAGTGCGCGCGGGGCCCGCCCTCAGGCTTTCTTCTGGTAGTCCTTCACGTCCGAGAACGTGACGGCCGGCCATTTCTCCTGCTCGTAGCGCAGCGCCCAGGCCGATTGGGCCAGGAACACCGGCGCCTGGTCGAGGTCCACCGCGATGGACGACGGATAGGCGCGCACGAATTTATCAAGCTCCGCCTTGTCCTCGGTGGAGATCCAGCGCGCCAGCTCGAACCGGCTGGTCTCGAACGCGACCGGCAGGCTGTATTCGGCCTGCAGCCGCTCCTGAAGCACGTCGAGCTGCAGCGCGCCCACCACGCCCACGATGGCTCCGGAGCCGTCGTTGGGGATGAAGATCTGCACCACGCCCTCTTCGGCCATCTGCTGCAGGGCTTCGCGCAGCTTCTTGGCCTTCATGGCGTCGTTGAGCTTCACCCGGCGCAGGATTTCCGGCGCGAAGCTCGGCACGCCGCGGAACACAATGTCCTCGCCCTCCGTGAGCGTGTCGCCGATGCGCAGCGTGCCGTGGTTGGGAATGCCCACCACGTCGCCCGCGTAGGCTTCGTCGGCGATGGAGCGCTCCTGGGCGAAGAAGAACTGCGGAGCCGTGATGGCCATCGTCTTGCCGGTGCGCACCAGCTTGGCCTTCATGCCGCGCGTGAGCTTGCCCGAGCACACGCGCATGAAGGCGATGCGGTCGCGGTGGTTGGGGTCCATGTTCGCCTGAATCTTGAACACGAACCCGGTCATCTTGGGCTCTCGGGACTCCACCACGCGCTTGGCGGAATCCTGCGCGCGCGGCGGGGGCGCATAGGCCCCCAGCGCGTCGATGAGGTCGCGCACGCCGAACGTGCGCAGCGCCGAGCCGAAATAGAGCGGCGTCAGGTGGCCTTCGAGAAAGGCCTTGTGGTCGAAGCGCTTCAGCGCCTCCACGGCGAGCGTCAGCTCCTCCACGAAGGCCGCGCGCTCGTGCTCGGGCAAAAGCTCCGCGATCCGCGGATCGTTCGGCCCGTCGACCTTCATGGGCTCCTCGTCGCGGTCGATGCGCCGGATGACCGAGTGCAGGATGTCGTAGGTGCCCACGAACGTGCGCCCGCGCCCGATGGGCCACGTCATCGGCGCCACGTCCAGCGCCAGCGTGCTTTCGATCTCGTCCAGCAGTTCGAAGGGATCGCGCGTCTCGCGGTCCATCTTGTTGACGAAGGTGACGATGGGAATGTCGCGCAGGCGGCAGACCTCGAACAGCTTGCGGGTGCGCGCCTCGATGCCCTTGGCGGCGTCGATCACCATGACGGCCGAGTCGACCGCCGTGAGCGTGCGGTAGGTGTCTTCCGAGAAGTCCTCGTGGCCCGGCGTATCCAGCAGGTTGTAGACGCAGTCGCCGTACTCGAACGTCATCACGGAGGTGACGACGGAAATGCCGCGCTCGCGCTCGATGCCCATCCAGTCCGAGCGCGTCTGGCGCCGGTTGGCCTTGGCGCGCACCTCGCCGGCGAGCTGGATCGCGCCCCCGAAGAGCAGCAGCTTTTCGGTCAGCGTGGTCTTGCCGGCGTCCGGATGCGAGATGATGGCGAACGTGCGCCGCCGGCTGACGGGGTCGGGTGCGGACATGGGTTCCTCGGAAAGCGCGGGCGGGCCGCACGCGGGATTTGCCCCATTGGGGACCGGAAGGCAAATGGGGGGCGGCAGAGGCAGGAGCGCGTCGGGTCCGGGCAGCGTCATCCTGGCGAAGGCCAGGATCCACGACAAGCCATCGCTCGCGGCCCGCCGTGGATGGCCGCCGTCGCGACCATGACGGCGCCCTAACCTGCAAGTTCGAAACGCCTCCCTCGTCCCCGCGTGCGCCCAATCGTGGCGCAGCCGGAGCGCTCCGCCCTACTGCGCCGCCTCCGCGCGCGGCGCCGGGAGCGCCGCCGCCTTGGCCTCGTCCGCCGCCTTCGCGCGCGCCCGGGAATGGTCGCGCGCCAGCAGAGTGTAGACCGCGGGCGTGACGAACAGGGTGAACAGCGTGCCGATGCTCATGCCCGCCGCGATCACCAGCCCGATGTCGAACCGGCTGCGCGCGCCGGCCCCCTGGGCGATGATGAGCGGGGCCATGGCCACCACCATGGCGGCTGTGGTCATCAGGATTGGCCGCAGCCGCACGCCGGCGGCGTGCTCGATGGCTTGCCGCCGGTTCATGCCTTCCTCCTCCTGCATGCGGTTGGCGAACTCCACCATCAGGATGCCGTGCTTGGAGATGAGGCCGATCAGCGTCACCAGCCCGATCTGCGTGTAGATGTTCACCGAGCCCGCTCCCATCACCCCCAGGATGTTGAGCGGCAGCAGCGCGCCGAACATGGAGGTCGGCAGCGCGATGAGGATGATGAACGGATCGCGGAAGCTTTCGAACTGCGCCGCGAGCACAAGGTAGATCACGATAAGGGCGAACAGGAACGTCACCGCCAGCGAGGAGCCCTCCTGCACGAACTGCCGCGCCTCGCCCTGGAAGTCATAGGTGTAGCCAGCGGGGAAAATCTCCGCCGATTTCGCCTTCAGGAACTCCACCGTCTCGCCGATGGTGCGGCCCGGGAACGGCGCCCCCGACAGGGTGGCCGAGCTCAATTGCTGGAAGTTGGTGAGCGCGTTGGGCTGCACGGATTCCTTGACGGTCGCGACCGTCGACAGCGGCACAAGCTCGCCGCCCGACGTGCGCACCTGATAGCGCGTCAGCCAGTCCTGCGTATTGCGGAACTCGCGCGGCGTCTGGGGGATCACCTGGTAGCTGCGCCCGTACAGGCTGAAACGGTTCACGTAATTCCCGCCCAGCAGGGTCGCCATCGAGGCGCCGATGTCCTGCATGCTGATGCCGAGCCGGTTGGCCTTGTCGGAATCGATCTTCACCTCGTACTGCGGCGTGTCGAACTTCAGGTCCGTGTCGGTGAAGATGAAGAGGCCGCTGGCGCGCGCGGCCTGCTGCATCTGCTCGAGCACCTGCGACAATTGCTCGTAGTCGCCCGTGGAGCGGATGACGAACTGCACCGGCGGGCCGCCGCTCGAGCCCGGCAACGCCGGGGGCGCGAAGGCGAAGACGGAGCCGCCCGTCACCTCCGGGAACTTGCCCTGCAATTCCTGCTGCACCTGCTTGGTGGACCGCTTGCGCTGGTCCCATGGCTTCATGATGACGCCCAGGAAGCCCGAATGCACGCCCTGCAGGCCGTTGATGAGGAACACGTGGTCCTTCTCGGGCACGCCGTCCAGAATCGCCTGCAGCGCCTGCGTGGTGCGCTCCAGGTAGTCTAGGTTGGCGTATTGCGGCGTCTTCACGAGCGAGAGCAGGAAGCCCTGGTCTTCCTCGGGCGCGAGCTCCTTGGGAGTCGTGGTGTAGAGGACGCCCGTGAGCGCCAGCACGCCCACGAGCACCAGCACCGTCATGGCGCGGAAGTTCAGCGTGCGGCTGAGGCGGCGCTCGTAGCGGCGGCGCAGTCCGTCGAACATGCGGTCGAGGAAGGCCGCGAAGCGCCCCTGCGATCCCGGCGCATGCGGCTTCAGCAGCACCGAGCACATCATCGGCGACAGCGTCAGGGCGATGAGCCCCGACACCACGACGGCGCCCGCGAGCGTGAACGCGAACTCGCGGAACAGCGAGCCCGTCAGCCCCTTCACGAACCCGATGGGGGCGTACACCGCCGCCAGCGTGATCGTCATGGACACCACCGGCAGCGCGATTTCCCGCGCGCCCTGCAAGGACGCCGCATAGGGCGTCATGCCGTCCTCGATGTGGCGATAGATGTTCTCCACCACCACGATGGCGTCGTCCACCACCAGCCCGATGGCCAGCACCAGAGCCAGCAGGGTCAGGAGGTTGATGGAATAGCCCAGCATCAGCAGCATGATCATCACGCCCACCAGCGACAGCGGGATGGTGACGACCGGAATCAGCGTGGAGCGCAGGTTGCCGAGGAACAGGAAGATGACGACGACGACGATGAGGGCCGCTTCGCCCAGCGTCTTCGCCACTTCCCAGATCGACGCGCGGATGAACACCGTGGCGTCGTACGCGACGCTGGCTTCAAGGCCGGGCGGCAATTGCGCGACGACGTCCGGCATCGCCTTGCGCACGTTGTCGATCACCGTGAGCGGATTGGCCGAGGGCGTGGCGTAGACGCCCACGAAGACGGCCTTCAGCCCGTCGAACACCGAGGACGAATCCACCGATTGCGGACCAAGCTCCACGTCCGCGATGGCGCCGAGACGGATCAGCGAGTCGCCGCGCGTGGCCACCACGAGGTTGCCGAACGCTTCGGCGTTGTCGAGCGAGGTCTGCGCGTTGATGCTGGTCTGCACGTACTGGCCCTTCACCTGGCCGGCCGCCGAGGTGAAATTGTTGACCGTCAGCGCGGTCCGCACGTCCGCGGGCGTCACGCCGCGCGCCGCCATGCGATCGGGATCCAGCCAGATGCGCATCGCGAAGGTCTGCCCGCCGAGGATCTGCGCGTTGCCGACGCCGTCCAGCGTCTGGAGTTTGGGCTGAACCACGCGGGTCAGGTAATCGGTGATCTGCGAGGCGGACATGACCTTCGAGTTGAAGGAAATGTACATCAGCGCGAAACCCTGGCCGGTCTGCTTCACCACCACGGGGTCCTGCGCCTCGCGCGGAAGCTGCTGGCGCACCTGGTTGACCTTGGACAGCACGTCCGTCACCGCCCGGTCGGGGTTCGCGTTGAGCCGCAGGTTCAGCGTGATGGTGGAGACGTTCTGCTGGGACGTCGACACCAGCGTGTCGATGCCTTCCGTGCTCGCCACCGCCTGCTCCAGGGGCGTCGTGATGAAGCCCTTGATGAGGTCGGCGTTCGCCCCGGGATAGGCGGTCGTGATGGTGATCGTCGTCTGCGACAGTTCGGGATACTGCCGGATCGGCAGGTTCGACGCCGCCATGAGGCCCACGAGCAGAACCAGCAGGCTGACCACCGTGGACAGCACCGGCCGCTTGATGAACAGGTCCGTGAAATTGCCCATGACCTACTCCTTGGGCAGGACGGAGGGGGGCGATTGGGTCGCGCCCTGCGGGGCGATCCTGACGCGTCCGCCGGGCTGCAACTTGATCTGGCCTTCGACGATGAGCCGGTCGCCCGGCTTCACCCCTTCCAGGATCTCGATGCGGTCGCCCTTGGCGGCGCCTGTGCGCACGAAACGGCGCTCGACCACAAGCTGCTCCTGCTCGCCGCCCGCCTGCGCGGCCCCGGCCGCCGCCGGCGCGGGCGCCACGGCGTAGACGGCGTTGCCGTAGAGCGAGAAGGTGACGGCCGTGCGCGGGGCGGTGATCACCGTGCGGGGCTCGCCCGCCAGCACGTCCACGTTGCCGAACATGCCCGGGCGCAGGCGCCGCTGCGAATTCTCGATTTCGGCGCGCACCAGCACATTGCGGGTTTCCACCGCCACCCGCGCGTCGATGGAGGCGACCTTGCCCCGGAACGTCTCGCCCGGATAGGCGTCCGCCTGCACCTCGACCTCGAGCCCTTCGCGCAGCAGGCCGAAGCTCTGCTCCGGCAGCGGGAAGTCGACGTACATCGGATCGAGCTGCTGAAGGTTCACGATGGGCGCGCCCGGCGACAGGTACTGGCCGATGTCCACGCGGCGCAGGCCCAGGCGTCCGTCGAAGGGCGCCACGAGCTTCTTCTGGTTGATGAGCGCGCGGGTGCGCTCGACGGCGGCGGCGGAGGAATCGCGCGCCGCAGTGGCGGCGTCGAGCGCCGCCTTCGTGGTGGAACCGCCGCCCACCAGGGTGCGCTGGCGCTCCAGCGCGAGCTCGGTGTTCTTGAGGTTCGCCTGGTTGGCCTTGAGGTCCGCCTGCTCAACGGAATCGTCGATCTGCGCGATGGTGTCGCCCTTGCGCACTTCCTGGCCGGATTCGAACCCGATGGTCACCAGCACGCCGCCGACCTGAGAGGCGACCTCGACGCCCTTCACGGCCCGGAACGTGCCGATGGCGGGCAGGCGTGAACGCCACGTCTCCTCGCGCGCCGCCTCGACGGCGACGCTGGACACCGGCTGCGGCGCCTTGGCGATGAAGCCGCGAATCATCTCCGGCTTGAACACGAGCTGGAACCACGCGAGCCCGCCCGCAAGGCCGGCCAGCAGAACGAAAACGACGACCAGAAAGAACCCGCGTCTCATCAATGCACCAATCAGTCGGCGGATCGTCATCCGCGAAGTTTTCGAGATATCGTGTTTCTTGCGATGCGTCGTTGGCCGCCAGGGCGGCTTCGCCCGCCGAATCTCAAATGCCGGCAGGGCGTTGGAGGAGCGGCGCGCCGCCCGCTCCTCGCCAGCTGTCTAGCATGCGTCCATCCTGCTGGCGACTCGTTGAAAGTGCTGGCGACGTCACGAACGCGTGCGCCCCCGCGCCTTCGCACCGCCGCTGATGGACGAACGTTCATTTGCCGCGTCGGCCACGCTGGGCGATGCTGGCGTCCTTCCATCGAAAGAAGACGCCATGCTCAAACCCTACCTGCTGCGGCTCCACCGCTGGATCAGCCTGCTCTTCGCCCTGCCGCTGGCGGTGGTGATCCTCACGGGGCTGCTGCTGTCGCTGCCGCCCATCCTGCAGACCGCCCATATCGCGCCCGGCTCCCTCAGCCTCCAGCAGGTCGAGGCGCTGATGGACAGGCACGATCCGGCGGGCGCCGCGCGCGCCGTCCGGCTCGACACGTTCCAGAACGTGCTGACCATCGGGGACGTGGACGTCGATCTCGCCACCGGGGCGGAGACGGACGACGAGCATTGGTTGAGCGACCTGATGGGACAGTCCCGAGGCGTCCACCAGCGGCTGGTCTTTGATCTGGAATGGCTGGTGATCGCCTCCACGGCCGCGATGCTGGGCGTGATCGCGCTCGGCGTGCTGATGGGCTGGCCGCGCTTCTCCAATTCCCTGTCGGGCTGGCACAAGGCGACCGCGTGGCTCCTGCTGCCCCTCGTGGTCCTGTCGCCGCTCACCGGCCTCTTCATCGCCGCCGGCGTCACGTTCTCGCAGCCCGCCCCGCGCCTGCCGGCGCCGACCTTGCGGGAGGCGGTGCGCATGGTGGCGGCCGCCCATGACCTGTCGCGGCTGGAATGGATCCGGGCGCGCGGCGGGCGCCTCATGGCGCGCGTCAACGACGGCGCCGGGCAGGTAACCTACCTGGTGGCCCGCGACGGCCTCAAGCCCGCCCCGTCCAACTGGCCCCGCACCTTCCACGAAGGCACGTTTCTTGGACTGTGGGGCGGCGTCATGAACCTCGCGCTGTCGCTGGCCTTCACGCTGCTGCTGGCCTCCGGCGTCGCCATCTGGGCGCGCCGCGCCTTCAGGCGTCGCCGGCGGACCCGGCAGCCGTCCAGCCGGATAGCGAAACCCGCCGCCGGGGCGCCCACGAACTAAGCAACCCGCCGACTTTGCGGGCTCGGCGCCCCCTTGATGCAAGGTCTGATGCGTAAATAGCCGTATATACCTATGGTACGCGGCTTGCTAACCCTACTATGGGGAACACGGCTCCCCGGGGTGGCGAGATGGTCGAGCAGACGTTCTGGGACGAAATGACAAGCGACGGGGCCGATGCGCGCGCCGTCTATGCGCGGGTCGATCAATGGCTGCGCGACACGCCCCCGGACGTGCTCGCCGCGCGCCGCAGCCAGGCCGAATTGCTGTTCCGCCGCATCGGCATCACCTTTGCGGTCTATGGCGCGAAAGACGCCGGGGAGCGGCTTATTCCGTTCGACATCATCCCCCGCGTCATCGGCCAGAGCGAGTGGAGCCTGCTCGAAAAAGGCCTCATCCAGCGCGTGAAGGCCATCAACGCCTTCCTGACGGACATCTACGGCGCCCGCGAGATCCTGCGCGCGGGGCTCATCCCTTCGGACCTCGTCTACCGCAACCCGCATTTCCGCCCCGAAATGGCGGGCCGGCGCGCGCCGCACGACATCTGGGTGCACATCGCCGGCATCGACATCGTGCGCACCGGCGAGAGCGATTTCTACGTGCTGGAGGACAACGCCCGCACGCCCTCCGGGGTCTCCTACATGCTGGAGAACCGCGAGGTGATGATGCGCCTCCTGCCGGACCTCTTCGGCGCCCACAGGGTCGCGCCGGTGGAGAACTACACGGACCTGCTGCTCAACTGCCTGCGCTCGGTCGCACCCATCGGCTCCAGCCGCGAGCCCGTGGTGGCGCTGCTGACGCCCGGCCAGTACAATTCGGCCTATTACGAGCACTCGTTCCTGGCCGACCGGCTCGGCGTGGAGCTGGTGGAGGGCCACGACCTCTCCGTGCGCGACGACGTGGTCTACATGCGCACCACCCAGGGGCCCAAGCGCGTCGACGTGATCTACCGCCGCATCGACGACGATTATCTCGATCCCCTTGCGTTCCGGGCCGATTCCGCCCTGGGCGTGCCGGGCCTCGTCAACGCCTACAACGCCGGCAACGTCACCCTGTCGAACGCCATCGGCACCGGGGTGGCGGACGACAAGGCCATGTACACCTACATGCCCGAGATCGTGCGCTTCTACCTCGGCGAGGAAGCCATCCTCAAGAACGTCCCCACATGGCGCTGCCGCGAGGCGGACGCGTTGAAATACGTGCTTGAGCACCTTGGCGAACTCGTCGTCAAAGAGGTCAACGGCTCGGGCGGCTACGGCATGCTCGTGGGGCCGCACGCCACCCGGGCGGAAATCGAGGATTTCCGGGCCAAGCTGACGGAAGCGCCCGACAATTACATCGCCCAGCCGACGCTTTCGCTTTCCACTTGCCCGGCCTTCGTGGAAAGCGGCGTCGCGCCCCGGCACGTGGACCTGCGCCCCTTCGTGCTCACCGGGGCGGACGGGTCGCGCGTCGTGCCCGGCGGCCTCACCCGCGTCGCCATGCGGGCGGGTTCGCTGGTGGTCAATTCCAGCCAGGGCGGGGGCACCAAGGACACCTGGATCATCGAAGACGCGTGACCCGCGCCATTGGACCGCAACAGCATGTTCCCTTTGCACGAACGCCATGAGACCGACTGATGCTCGCGCGCACCGCTGACAACCTGTTCTGGCTGGCCCGCTACGTGGAGCGGGCCGAGTTCACGGCCCGCATCATCGACATCACCGCCCGCCTCGCGGCCCTGCCGAAGGCGTACGGGAACAGCGGCTCGGAATGGGAGAGCGCGCTCTCGGCCGTAGGCTCGCTGGAGCGCTTCAACGAGACTTACGACACGCCCGACGAGGCGAGCGTCATCGAATTCCTGATCTTCGATCCGGAGAACGCCTCCTCCATCCGCTCGTGCATCGAACTGGCGCGCACCAACGCGCGCGCCGTGCGCACCGCGCTCACCGCCGACATGTGGCAGTCCATCAACGCATGCTGGCTTGAATTGCGCAATTACGAGCAGACGCGCGCCCCCTTCGAGCGCATGAGCCGCGAGCGCATCGACCCGTTCCTCGACGTTGTGAAGACCATGTCGCGCGATTTCGACGGCGCCGGCTACCGCAACATGCTGCGCAACGACGCCTACTGGTTCAACCGCCTCGGCCTCTATATGGAGCGCGCCGACAACACCGCGCGCATCCTCGACGTGAAGTACCACGTGCTGCTGCCCGAGAACGAAACCGTCGGCGGCTCGCTGGACTATTTCCAGTGGACGGCGATCCTGCGCGCCGTCAACGCCTTCACGGCCTACCACTGGGTCTACCGGCAGGGCATCAAGCCCTGGCTCATCGCCGACCTCTTGATCCTCAAGAAGGAGATGCCGCGTTCGCTCACCTCCTGCTACGACAACCTCGCGCATTTCCTCGACGCCATCGGGCGCGCCTACGGCGTGCAGGGCCCGTCCCAGCGCCATGCGCGCTCGGTGCTGCTGCGGCTGGAGAATTGCGAGGTGCAGGACGTGTTCCAGAACGGCATGCACGAGTTCATCACGCAGTTCCTCACGGACAATTCGCGCCTCGGCACGCTGGTGGCCGAGCAATACCTGCTGAACTGAGCCTTCCATGCGCATCCATATCCGGCACGAGATCGTGCAGACGTTCACCCCGCCCGCCAAGGGCCTCAACGCCATAATGCGCCTGACGCCGCGCAGCCACGAGGGCCAGCACGTCATCGACTGGCGCGTGGAGATCGACGCCGATTGCCGCCTGCGCAACAGCGACGACAGCTTCGGCAACCTCACCCAGGCGATCAGCCTCGCGGGTCCCACGGGACAGCTGCGCATCGCCGCCGAAGGCGTCGTGGAGACGTTCGACGCAGCCGGCATCGTGCGCAACTCCGCCGAGCGCTTTCCCCCCGAACTGTTCCTGCGCGAAACCTTGCTGACGACCCCCGACGCGGCCTTGCGCGCCTTCGCGAGCGACGTGGAGGGCTCAGACGCCATCGAGCGCCTGCACGCGCTGCTGGTGCGCGTGAGCGAGCGCTTCGAGGTTCCCGAGGACGCGAAGCCCACGAAGCACGCCGCGGGCGCCGGCCCTGGGGCCGCGCACGCGTTTGCGGCGAGCGCCGGATCGGCGCACGACCTCGCCCATGTGTTCGTGGCCTGCGCGCGGCTGATGGGCGCGCCCGCGCGGGTCGTGAGCGGCCATTACGTGAGCGAGGACGAGGCGAGCGCCGCCTGCCACGCGTGGGCGGAAGCGCATGTGGAGGGCGTCGGCTGGATCGGCTTCGATCCGCTGTTGGGAATCTGCCCGCACGAAAGCCACGTGCGCATCGCCTGCGGCCTCGACGCGCTGGACGCCGCGCCCCTGCGCACCGCGGGGGCCAGCGCGGTGGTGGACACCACGTCCATACTGGTGCGCATGGCGGACCGGCAGATGCAGGGCCAGCGTCAGCAATAATGCGTCATTGCCGCGCTTGGCCCGGGCGCCTATAAGGGCCGCCTGTCGGGGGAATGGCGTCATGACGTATTGCTGCGGAATACTGGTGCGCGACGGCCTCGTGATGATGGCCGACACGCGCACGAACGCAGGCCTCGACAACATCTCGACGTTTCGCAAGCTGCATATCTTCCGCAAGGACGCCGAGCGCGCGATCATGATCGCCACGGCGGGCAATCTCTCCATCACCCAGAGCGTCGTCAACTACGTGACCGAGGGCGTCGAAAACCCCGACACGGGCGAGGTCGAGCGCCTGATGGACGCCCCCACGATGTTCGCCGCCGCCGAACTCGTCGGCCGCGCCGTGCGCAAGGTGCGCGACGTGCAGGGCAAGGCGCTCGAGAAGGCGCAGATCTCGTTCGAGACCACGATGCTTCTGGGCGGCCAGGTGAAGGGCGGGCGCCCGCGCCTTTTCATGGTCTACTCGGCGGGCAATTTCATCGAGGCCACCCACGACACGCCCTATCTGCAGATCGGCGAACTGAAATACGGGAAGCCGGTGCTGGACCGGGCGGTGCAGTACGGCACGTCGGTCGAGGACGCCCTCAAGCTGGCCCTCATCTCCATGGATTCCACCATGCGCTCCAACCTCGGGGTCGGCATGCCGGTGGACATCGCCGTGCTGCGCACGGACGCGCTGGCGCTCGAGGTCGATCACCGCATCGACAACGTGGATCCCTATTTTCACGAGCTGCGCGACCGCTGGTCGGTGGCGTTGCGGGCGGCCCACACGGCGATTCCGCGCCCGCCCTATCTAAAGAGCTAGCGCGCCGCCACATTGCCGCCGGACGCCGGGGGTCTATATTCGGCCTCCATGACCTATTGCTGCGCCATCCTTGTGGACGACGGCCTCGCGATGGTGGCCGACACCCGGACAAACGCCGGGCTGGACAACATTTCCGTCTTCCGCAAGCTGCAACGTTTCGAGATCCCCGGCGAGCGCGTTCTGCTCATAGCCACGTCGGGCAATCTCTCGCTCACCCAGTACGTGCTCAACGACATCACGCGCGGGCTGGAGAACCCGCGCACCAAGGAAAGCGAGCGGCTCATCGAGACGCCCTCCATGTACGCCGCCGCCGAACTCATCGGCCGCGCGGTGCGCAAGGCGCGCAGCGAGCATTGCGAAGCGTTCCGGGACGCGCGCCTCGACTTCGACCTGCAGATCCTGTTCGGCGGGCAGATCAACGGCGGCGAACTGCGCCTGTTCATGATCTACCCGTCGGGCAATTTCATCGAGGCGACCCGCGACACGTCCTATTTCCAGATCGGCGAGCACAAGTACGGCAAGCCGGTGCTGGACCGCGCCGCGCGCTTCGACATGAGCCTGCGGGAGGCGCTGAAGCTTGGGCTGGTGTCGATGGATTCCACCATGCGCTCGAACATCAGCGTGGGCTTTCCCATCGACGTCGCCACCATCCACCGGGACGCGCTGCGCCTCGAGATCGACCAGCGCATCGCCCACGACGAGCCCTGGTTCCGGGGCGTGCGCGAAAGCTGGTCGCGCGCGCTGCGCGAGGCCCATTCGGCGATTCCCGACCCGCCGTACCGGCGCGGCCACGAGGAGGGCACTGTGCAGGAGCCCGGCGCACGCCGCGCGCGCGATCACTGAGATGGCGTTCCTCCCCTGACGGCAGGGAGCGCAGCGCCTGCAGACAGGGCACGACGCTGCGCGAAACCCTCGCACCAACTCCCTCCCCTCAGGGGAGGGCCGGGGCGGGGTAAGCCACGGCGTTCCGGAGGTTAGAGCCAGACCCCACCCTGCCCCTCCCTGAGGGGAGGGAACGCCGCTGTTGCAAGATCGAGCAATCCTTGTCCGCGCTCGCAACATCCTGCGCTTGCTAGCGTCTTTCGTTCCGGCTAACGTCCGCTCAGCCAGGGGTGCCGCCGGATGGTCCGGCGGCTGAGATCATACCCTTAGAACCTGATCTGGGTCACACCAGCGGAGGGACGGCGTTCGGCGCAGGGGTCAAGGCCCGGCGTCACAACACCCCCTCTCCTTCGGACGGTTCTGGCGAAGAAACGTTGCGCGCGCGGCGCGCAGGAGGAGACACGCCCATGAACGTACAGCCCAAGCCCGGCTCGCTCGTTCCCGAAACCGTCACGACCGGCCCGCTGCCGGGTTCGCGCAAGATTTACGCGACCCCCAAGGGCTGGGACGACGTGCACGTGCCCATGCGCCAGATCATGCTCACAGATTCCGCCGAGCCCGAGCTGCGCGTCTACGACCCCTCCGGCCCCTACACGGAGACGGACGCCCGCATCGACCTCGCCAAGGGCCTGCCGCGCATTCGCGAACCCTGGATCGCCCGCCGCGGCTTCAAGCCCTACGAGGGCCGCGCCATCAAGTCCGAGGACAACGGCGACGCGTCCGGCGACAAGCTGGTGCCCGCCTGCCCGGCCAACACCAATCCGCTGACCGGCGCGGACGCCAAGCACGTCACCCAATACGAGTTCGCCCGCGCGGGCATCATCACGGAAGAGATGGCGTACGTCGCCCACCGCGAGAACCTCGGCCGCGAAAAGATGTTCGAGGGCGCCATGGCGGCGCTGGCGGACGGCGAGAGCTTCGGGGCCAGCGTGCCGGCCTTCGTGACGCCGGAATTCGTCCGCGACGAGATCGCCCGCGGCCGCGCCATCATCCCGGCCAACATCAACCATCGCGAGCTGGAGCCGATGATCATCGGCCGCAACTTCCTCGTGAAGGTCAACGCCAACATCGGCAACAGCGCCGTCACCTCCTCGGTGGCCGAGGAAGTCGAGAAGCTCGTCTGGTCGATCCGCTGGGGCGCGGACACCGTCATGGACCTCTCCACGGGCCGTAACATCCACAACATCCGCGACTGGATCGTCCGCAACTCGCCCGTGCCGATCGGCACCGTGCCGATCTACCAGGCGCTGGAGAAGGTCGGCGGCGACCCGCTGAAGCTGGATTGGGAAGTGTTCAAGGACACGCTGATCGAGCAGGCCGAACAGGGCGTGGACTATTTCACCATCCACGCGGGCGTGCGCCTCGCGCATGTGCCGCTCACCGCCAAGCGCACCACCGGCATCGTCTCGCGCGGCGGCTCCATCATGGCGCGCTGGTGCCTGGCGGGCCATCGCGAGAGCTTCCTGTACGAGCGCTTCGACGAGATCTGCGACCTCATGCGCAAGTACGACGTGTCGTTCTCGCTGGGCGACGGCCTGCGCCCGGGCTCCATCGCGGACGCCAACGACGCCGCGCAGTTCGCGGAGCTCCAGACCCTTGGCGAACTCACCAAGATCGCCTGGAACAAGGGATGCCAGGTCATGATCGAGGGCCCCGGCCACGTGCCGATGCAGAAGATCAAGGTCAACATGGAAAAGCAGCTGCGCGAGTGCGGCGAAGCCCCCTTCTATACGCTTGGGCCGCTGACGACCGACATTGCGCCCGGCTACGATCACATCACGTCCGGCATCGGCGCGGCGATGTTCGGCTGGTTCGGTTGCGCCATGCTCTGCTACGTGACCCCCAAGGAACATCTGGGCCTGCCGGACCGCGACGACGTGAAGACCGGCGTCATCACCTATCGCATCGCGGCCCACGCCGCCGATCTCGCCAAGGGACACCCGGCCGCGCAGATTCGCGACGACGCCATGAGCCGCGCGCGCTTCTCGTTCCGCTGGGAAGACCAATTCAACATCGGCCTCGACCCCGATACGGCGCGCGAGTACCACGACGAGACCCTGCCCAAGGACGCCCACAAGACCGCGCATTTCTGCTCCATGTGCGGCCCCAAGTTCTGCTCGATGAAGATCACGCAGGACCTGCGCGTGGAAGCCGCCGCCATGCTCGATAACGAGAAGGCGGCGCTGGAAGGCATGGCGGAGAAGAGCCGCGAGTTCCTTGAACAGGGCGGACAGCTCTACGTGAAGAGCTGAACCGGCGCGAAGCGGCGGCGCCCGGGTTGGCCGCCGCTTCGCTTATGCTCGTGACGATTCGTCCGCAACGCCGCCGGCGCGCGGTTTTGCGCGCAGGGAGACAGACATGACCGCATCCCCCACCCGCCGCTCCCTCGTGGCCGCATCCGCGGCGGGCGTCCTCGCCGCGCCCTCGCTCGCCCGTGCTCAGGCCTCGCCCCTCGTCTGGCGCATGGTGACGTCGTGGGCCAAGAACCTGCCGGGTCCCGGCGTCTCGGCCGAGCGCCTCGCCCAGCGCATCAACGCCATGAGCGGCGGACGGCTGCGCGTCGACGTGTTCCCCGCAGGCCATATCGTGCCGGCTTTCGGGGTGCTGGACGCGGTGTCGACGGGCGCGGCCGAGATGGGCCACACGGCGTCCTTCTTCTGGGACGGACAATTGCCCGGCGCGGCTTTCTTCACCACCGCGCCGTTCGGCATGAGCGCGCTCGGCCACCAGACGTGGATCGAGCAGCGCGGCGGCCAGCAGCTCTGGGACGAACTCTATAAACCGCGCGGCGTGCGCGGACTGCTGGCGGGCAACACCGGCCCCTCCATGGGCGGCTGGTTCCGCAAGCCCATCGAGAGCGTGAAGGACTTCGCGGGCCTGCGCATCCGCGTGCAGGGCATGGGCGGCGAGGTCTACGCCGCGCTGGGCGCCACGCCCCAGTCGATCCCGCCCGCCGACATCTATCCCGCGCTGGAGAAGGGAACCATCGACGCGGTCGAGATCCTCGCGCCGGTGAACGACCTGCCGCTGGGCCTGCACCGCATTGCGCCCTATTACTACATGCCGGGCTTCAACAAGCCCAACGGAGCCGGCGAGGCGCTGATCTCGCTGGCGGCCTTCGAGAAGCTGCCGCCCGACCTGCGCGCGATCATCGAGAACGCCTGCCAGTCCGAGCATTCGGCGGCCCTTGCGGAAGCCGAGAACCAGAACGCCGCCGCCATCGTGGAGCTGGTGCGCGCGGGCGCCAGGATCACGGCCTTCCCGGCGGACGTGATGAAAGCCGCGCGGGAGAAGACCGTCGAGGTGATCGACCGCAAGGCGCTCGCAACCCCCGTCGCGGGCAGGATCGTCGCCTCCTGGCGCGAGGCGCTGACCGCCGGCGGACCCTGGGCCCGCGTGGGCGCCTACATGGAGCACGCGCTGCGGGGGGCGTGAAGGGGCGGCGGGCGTCGCCGGCCAGCGCCTCAGCAGCCTCGATCGCTTCTACTGCGCCCATGCCAAGGCCAGCGGGGCCACGCTGCTCACAAGCGACGCCCTGCTGCGAAAAACGGATGTTCCAACCGCTCCCTGAGCGGTATACCCGAAACCATGTCCCACCCCGACCGCTACCTCCTTGCTGGCGTCATGGGCTCGCCCATCATGCATTCGCGCTCGCCGCTGATCCACAATCACTGGCTGGCGGAGCACGGGCTTGCGGGGCATTACGCGCCGCTTCTGGTGGCCCCCGAGGGGCTGGAGGCCGCCCTGCGGGCCCTGCATCCGCTGGGGTTCAGCGGCGTCAACCTCACCATTCCGCTGAAAGAGGAGGCGCTGGCGGTCGTCGACCGCATCGACCCGCTCGCGGAAAGCATCGGGGCGATCAATTGCGTCGTGGTGACGCCCGACGGGACGCTTGAGGGGTACAATTACGACGCGTTCGGCTTTCTTGAGAGCCTGCGCGAACAGGCGCCGGCGTGGCGGGCCGAC
>JAQGJX010000074.1 GCA_028290405.1 Hyphomicrobiales bacterium | reverse complement strand
GTTCGGCGGGTCGATGCGCTCGTGCGCCTGCGCGTGCGCCGCCGCCACGGGAGCCGGCGGGGCAGGGCTGGGGGCGGGCGCTTGCGGCGCGCTTTCCGTCACGGGCGCCTGCGGGCTGGCGGGCCGGGCAGGCTCGGAGTCGAGATCGGTCTCGATCATCGCGAGCCGGTCGACGACGCGCTCAAGCGTTTCGTGCACCGCGTTCAGCGTGGCGCTGGTGCGCTTCTCGGCCGCGTCCTGCATGGAGCGCAGGGCGGAGATTTCGCGCGTCAGCATCGCGTTCATGCCGGGCGCGCCCTCGCGCTCGGCGGGACGCGACTCGATGGCTTCCCGGGCGGCCTTGCGGGCCGCGTGCTCGGCGGTGAGGAGCGCGGTCTCGCGGAACTGCTCCATCTGGGAGAAGATGTCGCCGATGGAGCGCTCAAGGCTCGCGAGCGCGTCGGCGCCGTCGGCGCCGTCGATCCGCGCCGCCAGCCTCTGGATCTGGTCTTCCAGCGCCGCATAGCCGGGCGCTTCCGAGCGCTGGGCCTCGATGCGTTGGGACAGCAGGCGCAGCAACTCGCGCATCTGCGCCGCTTCGTCGTGACGCTGCGGCTCGTCGAGCCGCGCCGCGATGTCGCTCATCATGCTCTCGAGGCGCAGCGAATGGTCGGGCTGCGGCGGAGCGGGCGTATCGAGCCGCGTCGACAGCGACTGGATCATCGCTTCAAGGCGGGAGGTGTCGAGCTCCGCGCTCACCGGGGCTTCGAGCCGCGTCGCCATCTTGGCGACCTGCTCCTCCAGCCCCTTCAGCACGTCCTGCGCGCCGTTGGCCCGCACGGTCGCCTCGAACTTCTCCGCCAGAAGCCGGATCGTCTGCTGCACCTGTTCGAGCTGGGTGGGCGAAACGGGCCGCTCCAGCCGCTCGGAGACTTCGTGCAGCAGGCTTTCGAGCCGCTCCGCGCCGGCGGCCGCAAGCGGCGACCGGTCGAGACGGTGGAAGATTTCCTGGACCTGCTTTTCAAGCCCGCCGAGCTGCCCGGGCGTCTCGCCGGCCGCGAAGGCGGTTTCGATTCGCTGCGCCAGCTTGCGCACGAGGTCCTGCAACTGAACCACTTCGGCGACGTCGTGGCCCGGACGGTCGAGGCGGGCCTGCACGTCGTGCATCAGCGCCTCGAGGCGCGCGACGTCGAGCGATCCGGCGCCCTGGGCGCGCGCATGCACCGTCTGGCGGACGTCCTCGATGCGGTCGCTGAGGAAGCCGATCTGTTCGCGCGACGCCGTCTGCGACACCGCTTCGTCGATCTTGCGCGACAGCGACTCCATGCGCTGCTCCAGCGCCTGGAAGACTGACGCGATCCCGCTGCGCGACAGCTCGCTGCGGATGTCGTCCACGCATTCGGCCACCGCGTCCGAGCCCGCCTTGGTGGAGCCGCGCTCCGCGATGCGGTCCACGCGCGCGGCGAGTTCGCCGACCTGCGCTTCGATGTGCTTCACGTTGCCGGACGTCGCGGCCGCCTCCAGCAGCAGCGCGTGGATCTCGGCGATCTGGTCCTGCAGGCGCCCGAGCGTCTGCGGCCCCGCGCCGGCGTTGGCCAGCGCCTCGACGTTGCGCGCCATGGCGAGCATCTGGCGCTCGATGGTCCGCAGCACGCCGTTGGGGGCGAAGTCCGCCAGGGTGCGCTTGAGATCGAAGATCAGCCCCTCGATGGGCTCCACGATGCTGTCGCGCACGCCTTCCTGGCGGGAGGTGGAGACGCGGCGCCCCAGCGCCTTCACGGCGCCTTCGAGGGACGCGACGGCCTCGCTCGGCGCCAGTTGCGCGATGCGCTCGCCCATGCCGACGATCTGCCGGCGCAATTCAACGATTTCCGGCGTGGCGGTCTGCGCCGTGTCCGCGGTGCGCTGCACTTCGCCCACCGCGTCGAGCAGCGTCGCGACGTCGCGGCGCAACGACGCGATCTCGCGCGTGTCGCCAGGCGCGCCCGCGTCGGGGCTGGCCACGATGGCCTCGCGCCGTGTCTCGCGCAGCGCGTCCAGCAGCACGGAGACGTCGTTCTGCAACGACGCGACCTGCGCGCTGTCGGCTGCGCTTTCGCGCAACGTGCGCTGCGTCTCGGCTGCGTCCCGGCGCATCTCGTTCACCACTGCGGCGAGCTGCGAGATGTCGTTGCGCAGGTCCGCGATGGGCGCCGAGTGCCGGGCCGGGGCGGCGGCCTCGCCCGCGAACCGGTCGGCCCCCAGGCGCGCGGTGCGGCGGCTCGCGAGCGGCGCCGGGGCGCGGCCCCGTCCCCCGTCGAGCGCGGACTGGCGCCGCGTGATTTCTTCGATCGCCATCGCGATGTTGTCGCGGGGCTCCACGCGGCGGGCGCGCGAGGCCATGCTGTCGAGCTTGGCTTCGATCCGCGCGATGTCGGGATGGGGCTGTGGGGCGGAAGGCGCGCGTTCGGGGGCGCGTAGCGCGTCGGCCTCGACGGTCTCGGGCTCGCCTGCGCGCAGCCGCCTGCCGAGGCTATCGAGCTTGCGGTCGATCTCGCTCAGCACGTTGTGTTCGGACGCCGCGCGGCGCCCTGCGCCGACGGCCAGCAATTGCGCCTCGAGCGTTTCGAGCCTGCGCGCCAGCGTCACGACGGCGTCCGGCTGCTCGGCGCGCGCGGCGTTCGCCTCGAAGCGCTGCGCCATAAGTTCAAGAAAATGCTCGTCGTCCTTGCGCGAGGGCAGGCGCGGGTCGGCGCCGCGCCACGCGGGCTCGTCGCGGTATGGGACTTCGTTGCGGAACGTGCGCTCGCGGGCCTGAGGGCGCGCGTCCGGCGCCTGCGTCAAAGGCCTGTCGGAGCGGCGGGCGCCGGCCGGGCGCGGCGCAGGCGCCAGCGGGGCGGCGGCGGGCGCGATGCGCTTGCTGACGGCCGCGATGCGCTCCTCTTCGCCGATCTCGTCCACATGCACCCCAAGGGCGTACGCGTGCTCGGCGATGACGCTGTTGAGCCATTCGCCCACAGGCATCCCGGACCGGCGCGCCGCTTCCTTCGCGGCTTCCCGCGCATCGAAGTCGACGCCTTTCACGCTCCAGGGAACCGCTTTGCTCATTCTTCGCCCACCGGGCCGCGCCCGCTTGGAGACCGTCTGCCGCCGCCAGAGGCGTGAATCGCCTGTTAACCGTAGCGACGCCGACTTTCGGCCGGGCGTAGTAAATACCGGGTTAACCTTGGGCGATTTTGAAACAGCCGTTCAGCTTCAAGGCGCCGACGGCGTCACTCCGGTTGTGCTCTCGCCCTAAATTGCTACTTCAGGTTGTGTTCGCGTTCACAATCGTTTATGGTTTCGCTCATGCCGGACCAACACCCCGGGCTTCAGTTTTCGAGGCCCGGCCCGGTTTCCAGCGATGGGAAGATTGCGATGATTGGCGAGAACGATATTTCAAACGGCCGTAACGGCAATGTTCAGATGCTCATGGCCCCGGCGGCTCCGGCCGACGATTACTGGTGCATCGGCGACGTCTCCCGACGCTACGACGTCAGCTTGCGGACCCTGCGTTTCTATGAGGACCGCGGCCTCATCAAGCCGCTGCGCCATGGCACCGCCCGCCTGTACGACTCGGCGTGCCGCGCGCGGATCGAAAAGATCCTCAAGGCCAAGCGCTTGGGCTTCACTCTCGGCCGCATTCACGGCTTGCTGATGCGCCTCGACGAACCCGATTCCGAACTCGAGCAGACCCTCGCGCCGGCGGAAATCACGGCGCAGATCGAATCCCTTGAGCGCCAGCGCACCGAGCTCGATCACGCCATCGAGTCGCTGCGCTCCGCCCACCAGCGCTTTCTGGAGCCGGTGGAGAGCGTCCTCCAGCACGCCCGCATGGGGTGATCGCCCGTTCGCGGTTGCAAGCTCAATCTCCCTTGGCGCCTCCGCACCCCGTGCGGGGGCGCTTTGCTTTGGCGGTTACAATGGTACCCTTGACGGGGCCGCAATGTAGTTTACATATGAACCATTAGCCGATCCCGCCGGACTGCGCCTGACGCGCGCGGCGGACAGGCGGGAGGGATGATCGATGCCGACGTATCGCGCTCCGGTGGCCGACGTGGTTTTCCTTCTGAACGACGTGCTCGGCTGGGAGCGGCACGCCAATCTGCCCGGTTTCGCCGACGCCTCCCCGGACGTGATCGAGGCGATCCTGGGCGAGATCGCCAAACTGGCCGAAGAGGTCCTGCAGCCGCTCAATCTCACCGGCGACGCCGAGGGTTGCACGCGCCGCCCCGACGGGTCCGTGACGACTCCCAAAGGCTTCCGGGCCGCCCATGACGCCTTCGGGCGCGGCGGCTGGATCGGGCTGGCGGCGGACCCCGCCTATGGCGGGCAGGGGCTGCCCTATACGCTCGCGGCCATCGTCAACGAGTTCTCAGCCTCGGCCAACATGGCGTTCACCATGTATCCCGGCCTCACCCAGAGCGCCGTGGCGGCGATTCTCGAACATGCGCCCGAAGCCATCAAGCAGCTTTACGTCCCCAGGATGCTCGCCGGCGAATGGTCCGGCACCATGAACCTCACCGAGCCCCATTGCGGCACCGACCTCGGGTTGCTGAAGACAAGGGCCACGCCGTCCCGGGAAGGCGCCTACGCGATCACCGGGCAGAAGATCTTCATCTCGGCGGGCGAGCACGACCTCACGTCGAACATCGTCCATCTGGTGCTGGCGCGAATCGACGGCGCGCCTGCGGGCACGCGGGGCATTTCGCTGTTCGTCGTGCCGAAGTTCCTGCCCGGCCCCGATGGCGGCGCGGGGGCGCGCAACGCCGTCTCGTGCGGCTCCATCGAGCACAAGATGGGCATCCACGCCAATTCCACCTGCGTGATGAACTACGACGGCGCGACGGGCTGGCTCATCGGCGAGGAGAACCGCGGCCTCAACGCCATGTTCGTGATGATGAACGAGGCGCGGCTCGGCGTCGCCCTGCAGGGGCTGGCGATCTCCGAGGTCGCCTACCAGAACGCCGCCGCGTACGCGCGCGAACGCCTGCAGGGCCGCTCGCTCTCTGGCGCGAAGGCGCCCGCCAAGGCCGCCGATCCCATCATCGTGCATCCCGACGTGCGCCGGATGCTGCTGGAGATTCGCGCCTTCAACGAACCCGCCCGCGCGCTCGCGATCTTCACCGCGCTGCAGGCCGACATCGCCCGGCGCAGCCCGGACGAGGCGCAGCGGCGCACGGCTGAGGATTTCCTGGGCCTGCTGACGCCGGTGCTGAAAGGCGTGTTCACCGATTATGGATTCGAGAACGCCGTGAAGGCCCAGCAGGTGTTCGGCGGGCACGGCTACGTGCGCGAATGGGGCATGGAGCAATTCGTGCGCGACGCGCGAATCGCCATGATTTACGAGGGCGCCAACGGCATTCAGGCGCTCGATCTCGTGGGCCGCAAGCTGCCCCGCGACGGCGGCCGCGCCGTGATGACGTTCTTCAACGAAGTCGGCGCGTTCGCCAAGGAGCATGAGGCGGACGCCGCCATGGCGCCCTTCGTGGGCCCGCTGGCGAACGGGCTCGGCGACCTGCAGAAGGCCACCATGTGGTTCATGCAGAACGCCATGGCGAAGCCCGACAACGCGGGCGCGGGCTCGTATGACTACATGCGCCTGTTCGGCCTCGTGGCGCTTGGCTGGATGTGGGCGCGCATCGCCAAGGCGGCGATGGCCAAACGGCAGGCGGAGCCGTCGCAGGCGGGCGTCATGGACGCAAAGCTCGTGGCGGGCCGCTTCTTCATGGAGCGCATGATGCCGGAAACGGCGCTGCGGCTGACGCGCGTCACGAGCGGCGCGGAGACGATGATGGCGCTGCCTGAAGACGCGTTCTAGACTGGCGGCGAATGGCGAGAGACCAGCGGGAGACGAACATGGCGGATGCGTTCATCTATGATTGCGTGCGCACGCCGCGCGGTCGCGGCAAGCCGGACGGCGCGCTGCACGAAGTGTCCTCGCTGGGCCTGGCCGTCAGCGCGCTGAGCGCCCTGCGCGAGCGCAACGGGCTGGATACGCGGCTGGTGGACGACGTCGTCCTCGGCTGCGTCGATCCCGTGGGCGAAGCGGGCGGCGACATCGCCCGCGCGGCGGCGCTCGCCTCAGGCTATGGCGACCATGTGCCGGGCGTGCAGATCAACCGCTTCTGCGCCTCAGGCCTTGATGCGGTGAACTTCGCCGCCGCGCAGGTCATGTCGGGCCAGCACGACATGGCGGTCGGCGGCGGCGTCGAGAGCATGAGCCGCGTCGGCATCGGCGCCTCCGGGGGCGCGTGGCCGATGGATCCCGCCATCGCCATTCCGTCCTACTTCATGCCCCAGGGCGTCTCGGCGGACCTCATCGCAACCAAATACGGCTTCACCCGCGACGAGTGCGACGCCTACGCGGTCCAGAGCCAGAAGCGCGCCGCGCAGTCCTGGGACGAGGGCCGCTTTTCAAAGTCGGTCGCGCCCGTGAAGGACATCAACGGCCTCACCCTGCTGGCGCGCGACGAACACATGCGCCCCGCGACCGACATGCAGTCGCTGGCCTCCCTGAAGCCCGCGTTCCAGATGATGGCCGACCAGGGCGGGTTCGCGGCGGTCGCCATCCAGGCGCATCCGGACGTGGAGGCGCTGCGCCACGTACACCACGCGGGCAATTCGTCGGGCATCGTCGACGGGGCGGCGGCCGTGCTGGTCGGCAACGCCGGTGCCGGCGCGGCGGCGGGCCTGAAGCCGCGCGCGCGCATCCGCGCCTTCGCCAACATCGGCTCCGATCCCGCGCTGATGCTCACCGGCCCGGTGGACGTCACCCGCAAGGTCCTCAAGCGCGCCGGCATGGCGATTTCGGACATCGATCTCTTCGAGGTCAACGAGGCCTTCGCGGCCGTGGTGCTGCGCTACATGCAGGCGTTCGGCCTCGACGGGGAGCAAATCAACGTCTGCGGCGGCGCCATCGCCATGGGGCACCCGCTGGGCGCCACCGGCGCAATGATCCTCGGCACGGCGCTGGACGAACTGGAGCGCTCGGGCAAGGGCGTCGCGCTGGTGACGCTGTGCATCGGCGCGGGAATGGGCACGGCGACGATCATCGAGCGGATTTAAGGAGAGCGCCATGAACCTCGTCAACTTCCGCTTCGAGACCGACGCAGACGGCGTCGCGCTGCTCACCTGGGACATGCCGGGCCGCTCCATGAACGTCATCACCCAGGAGGTGATGGCGGAACTTGACGCGGCGATCGACGCGGTGGCCTCGGACGCCGGCGTCAAGGGCTGCGTCATCACGTCCGGCAAGGACGCGTTTTCGGGCGGCGCCGATCTCACCATGCTGGAGGGCTTCGGGGCCCAATACGCCCGCGTGGCCAAGGCCGAAGGGGTCGAGAAGGCGGCGCAGTTCTTCGACGGCACGCGCTCGCTGTCGCTGCTCTATCGCAAGCTGGAGACATGCGGAAAGCCGTTCGCGGTCGCCATTGACGGCGTGTGCCTCGGCGGCGCGTTCGAGCTGGCGCTCGCGTGCCATTACCGCGTCGTGTCGGACGACGCCAAGACCCGCGTTGGATTGCCGGAGGTGAAGGTCGGGCTGTTCCCGGGCGCGGGCGGCACGCAGCGCGTCGCGCGGCTCATGAACACCGGCGACGCCTTGCAGATGCTGTTCAAGGGCGACCAGCTGCGCCCGCAGGCGGCCAAGACCATGGGGCTCGTGCACGAGATCGCGCCCGCCGGCGACATCGTGGCGCGCGCCAAGGCCTGGATCGCGAGCGGCGGCAAGGGCGTCGCGCCCTGGGACGAGCAGGGCTTCCGCCTGCCGTCCGGCAAGGTCCATTCCCCGGCGGGCATGATGGTCTGGCCGGCCGCCAACGCAATTTACCGTCGCGAGACGCAGGACAATTATCCCGCCGTGAAGGCCATCCTGCACGCTGTCTATGAAGGCCTGCAACTGCCCATGGACCTCGCGCTGCGCGTGGAGAGCCGCTGGTTCGCCAAGATCCTGCGCTCGCCGCAAGCGCGCGCGATGATCCGCACGCTGTTCGTCTCCATGGGCGAGTTGAACAAGGGCGCGCGGCGTCCTGCGGGCGTTCCCGCCAGCGCCCCCAGGAAGGTCGGCGTGCTGGGCGCCGGCTTCATGGGCGCGTCCATCGCCTACGTCACGGCGAACGCGGGCATGCAGGTGACGCTGATCGACCGCGACCAGGAATCCGCCGACAAGGGCAAGCAGCTTTCCCACAAGCTCATGACCGACCAGATCATGAAAGGCCGCGCCCGCACGGCGGACCGCGACGCGCTGCTGGCGCGCATTCACGCCACGCCCGATTACGCCGCGCTGGCCGATTGCGACCTCGTGGTGGAAGCCGTGTTCGAGGACCGCGCCGTGAAGGCGGACGCGACCCGCAAGGCCGCCGCCGTCATGCGGCCCGACGCGATCTTCGCCTCCAACACCTCGACGCTGCCCATCACCTCGCTGGCCGGAAACTTCCCGCGCCCCGCCGATTTCATCGGCGTGCACTTCTTCTCGCCCGTGGAGCGCATGATGCTGGTCGAGGTGATCCTCGGCGAGCGGACCGGCGAGCGCGCCCTGGCGACCGCCATGGATTTCGTGCGCGCGCTGCGCAAGACGCCCATCGTGGTGAACGATTCGCGCGGCTTCTTCGCCAACCGCTGCGTGCTGAACTTCGTGCGCGAAGGCCATCTCATGCTGATGGAGGGCGTACCCTCCGCCATGATCGAGAACATGGCCCGGCAGGCCGGCATGCCCGTTGGGCCGCTGTCGCTCAACGACGAAGTGGGCGTGGATCTTGCGTGGAAAATCCTTCAGGCCACCAAGGCGGACCTGGGCGCTTCGGCGATAGACGCCGCGCAGGAGCGCCTGCTGGACGTCCTCGTCAACCAGCACGGCCGTCTCGGACGCAAGAACGCCAAGGGTTTCTACGATTATCCCGAAAAGGGCCAGAAGCGCCTGTGGGACGGCCTCGCGGGCCTGCAAGGCGTGAAGCTCGATCCGGATTCGCTCGACCGCGAGGAGATGAAGCAGCGCTTTCTCGTGTGCCAGGCGGTGGAGGCGGCGCGCACCGTGGAGGACGGCGTGATCGTCGATCCGCGCGAGGCCGACGTCGGTTCGATCCTCGGCTTTGGCTTTGCGCCGTTCACGGGCGGCGTGCTGAGCTACATCGACGGCATGGGCGCGCGAGCCTTCGTGGCGCTCTGCGATCGTCTGGCTGCGCGCCATGGCGAGCGCTTCGCCCCCAATGCGCTGCTGCGCGACATGGCCGCGAAGGGCGAAACCTTCTACGCTCGCTTCGGGGCCGCCGCCAGGGCGGCGTAAAGCGCCGGCGCGCAGGGACGATCCGTCATGAACCTCTGGCTGCGCCTGCTCTGGGTGCTGGCGTCTTCGCGCTTTCGCGCGCGGCTGTCGGCGCCCTTCGAGACCTCGCGTCTGTGGTTCCGGGTTCTGCCGAACGATCTCGACGTCAACCTGCACATGAACAACGGGCGTTACCTCACGATCATGGACCTGGGGCGCCTCGACCTCATTTTGCGCATGGGGCTTGCGGGAATCGCGCGGGCGCGTGGATGGACGCCGGTGCTGTCCGCCGCCAAGGTGCGCTTCCGACGTGAGTTGCGGCTGTTCCAGCGCTACAGGCTCGAGACGCGCATCGTCTGGTGGTCGGACACCCAGTTCGTCATGGAGCACCGGATGATCGCCGCCGCCCCCGCGGGCGCCGAGAGCGTCCATTGCGTCGCGCTCCTGCTGGGCGGGCTTTACGACCGCAAGCAGCGCCGCTTTGCGCCCGTGGAGGACCTGATCGCCGCCATGGGCGTCAGCGCGCAGGCGCCGCCCCTGACCCCTGACGTGGAGGCGTTTCTCGCCGCCGAACGGGCGCTCAAGCGCGCGTCTTGACTTGGGCCCGCGCGCGCTCGACACAAGGGCGACCGGAGGTTTCCCATGTCGCGCGCCATCGCTTACTACTTCTCGCTGCTCAGCCCTTGGGCGTACCTGGGCCACACGGAGCTCGGCCGCATCGCGGAGCGGCGGTCCCTGACGGTCGATTACCGCCCGGTCAATCTCGTGACGCTGTTTCCCGAAACGGGCGGCCTGCCGCTCGGCAAGCGCCATCCCTCGCGCCAGGCCTACCGCCTCGTTGAGATGCAGCGCTGGCGGGAGGCGCGCGACCTGCCGCTGGTGCTGAAGCCGCGCCACTGGCCGTTCGACTTCAAGCTCGCGGACCGCGCCGCGCTTGCGGCGGCGCGCTCGGGGGAGCAGGCTCAGGCGCACGCTTTCATCGCCTGCGCCTTCCGGGCCGTATGGGTCGACGAGCGCAACATGGCCGATCCGGCGGTGATCGGCCAGCTTCTCGCCGAAAGCGGCTTTGACGCCGACGCCGTGCTGTCGCTCGCGCGCTCCCCCGGGATCGAGGAGGCGTACGCGGCCAATTACGACAGCGCGCTGGCGGACGGCGTGTACGGCTCCCCGTCCTACGTGCTCGACGGCGAAGTGTTCTGGGGACAGGATCGGCTGGAGCTGCTGGAGCAGGCGCTCGTCTCTGGTCGCGCGCCGTTCAGCGCCGACGTATGATGGCCTGAACGAGGCTGGGGGGCCGCCAATGAGCGCATTGTTCACGCCGCTGAAAATCGGGCCGGTCGAAGTCGCCAACCGCGTCGCGATCTCGCCCATGTGCATGTATGCGGCGGACGAGGGATCCGCGAGCGATTTCCACATCCAGCACCTCATGCGCTTCGCCATGTCGGGCGCGGGGCTGGCGGTGATGGAGGCGACGGGCGTGCTGCCCGAAGGCCGCATCTCGACGAACTGCCTCGGCCTGTGGTCGGACGCCAACGAGGCCGCGCTGGCGCGCGCGGTCGCCGCCGCGCGCCGCTTCGGCCTGCCGGACGCCAGGCTCGGCGTGCAGCTCAGCCACGCCGGCCGCAAGGGCTCCACGCCGTTGCCGTGGGACCGCAGCGCAGTCCTGAGCGCGCAGAACGGCGCGTGGGAGACCGTGGCGCCCTCCGCCATCGCGTTCGGCGAGGGCCAGCCCACGCCGCGGGAGCTGGGGGAGGGCGAAATCCTCGCCATCGTCGAGGCCTTCGCGCAAGCCGCGCGCCGCGCGGCCCGCATCGGGTTCGACGTGGTGGAGATGCACGCCGCGCACGGCTATCTCATCCATCAGTTTCATTCGCCCCTGTCCAACAGGCGCAACGACGCTTGGGGCGGGGATGCCGAACGGCGGCTGAAATTTCCCCTCGCGGTCGCGCAGGCGGTGCGCGCCGCGACCCCGGCCCATGTGGCGCTAGGCGCGCGCATCACCAGCACGGACTTCGTGGACGGCGGCCTGAACGTCGACGACGCGGTGCGGCTGGCGCGCGAGTTGAAGGCGCTGGGCTTTGATTACGTCTGCGTCAGCTCGGGCAACATCGTGGCGGGCGGCAGGCCCGCGACCGGCCCCGGCTTCAACGTGGAGCGCGCCGCGCAGGTGAAGCGCGAGGCGGGAATCGTCACCCGCACGGTGGGCTACATCGACGGGCCGCAGCATGCGGAAAGCGTCGTGGCCAGCGGGGCGGTCGATCAGGTGGCGCTGGCGCGGGCGTTCCTGGACGATCCCAACTGGGCGTGGCGCGCCGCCCACCGGCTCGGCGTGGCGAACGTGCAGGTTCCCCGCCAATTGGGCCGCGTCGCGCCCGGGGCATGGCCGGGCGTGGCGTCGAGCCGCTCCTTCGCCTGACGGCCGCGGATCACTCGGCGGCGGGCCGGGTGACGCGCCATTGGCTCAGCACGGCGCGTAGCGCCGCAGGCTTCACGGGCTTGTTGAGCACGCGGATGTCGTTGGCCTGCGCCAGGTCGCGAACCTCCGGCGAGCGGTCCGCGGTGATCAGCATGGCGGGCGTGCCGGCTCCGAAACGCCTGCGCAACAGGGCGATCGTCGCGATGCCGTCGCCGTTGTCGAGATGGTAGTCGGCCAGCACGGCGTCGGGCGCGGCGCCCCGCGCGGCCAGTTTCGCCTCCGCCTCGTCGATGTCGCCAGCAGTCACCACCACGCAGCCCCAGCCGGTCAGCAGCGCCCGCATGCCGTCGAGGATGCGCGGCTCGTTGTCGAGGGCCAGCACGAGCAGGCCCGCCAGGGGCTGGTGCTGGTCCGCGCTCACATGCGCGGCCTCCATCGCCGCGCCCTTGATGGCGGGCGCCGCGCGCGGCACGTCCACGCGGAACATCGAGCCCTTGCCGGGTTGCGACGACAGGCGCACCTGATGCTCCAGCACGCGGCTCAGGCGCTCCACGATGGAGAGCCCCAGCCCCAGCCCCCGCGCGGTCTTGGCGGCTGGCGCCAGGCGCTCGAACTCGCGGAACACGTCCTTCTGCCTGGCCTCCGGAATGCCGAGCCCCGTGTCCCACACTTCGATGGAGACGTCCGCGCCCCGGCGCCGGCAGCCGACGAGCACGCGCCCGCGCGGGGTGTACTTGATTGCGTTGGAGATGAGATTCTGCAGCAGGCGGCGCAACATGCGCCGGTCGGAGCGCACGCTCAGCGACGAGGGCATGAACGTCACCCGCAGGCCCTTCTCCTTCGCCATGGGCTCGAATTCCACGCGCAATTGCGCCAGCACCTCCTCGATGCGGAACGTGCTGGGCTCCGCCTTCATGGCGCCCGCGTCCAGCCGTGAGATGTCCAGCAGGGCGGTGAGGATCTCCTCGACCGATTCCAGCGAGGTGTCGAGGTTGGCCACAAGCTCGCGCGTCACGTCCGCGCCCGCCGCGCTGCGCTCCAGCAGCGACGTGGCGTAGAGGCGCGCGGCGTTGAGCGGCTGCAGGATGTCGTGGCTCGCGGCGGCGAGGAAGCGGGTCTTGGAGCTGTTTGCGTCTTCCGCGATGGCCTTCGCGTGCGCCAGTTCGCCGTTGAGGCGCACCAGTTCGTCCGTGCGCTCGCGCACGCGCTGCTCGAGCGTCTCGTTGGTGGCCTCCAGGGCTTCCTCGGCCGCAACGGCCTGCGTCACGTCGGTGTACGTGGTGACGAGGCCGCCGTCGGGCATGCTGGCGGAGCGGATTTCGATGACGACGCCCGAGCGCAGGCGCACCCGCGAGGGGGCGGTCTCGTTGACCAGCAACTCCAGCCGCGTCAGCACCTGCTGGTCCGGATAGCCGGGACCGTAGATGCCCCGTTGCGCGTTGGACCGCAGCAATTCCTCCAGCCCGAGCCCGACGCGCAGCAGGTCCGCGGGCACGTCGAACAGGTCGCGGAACTCGCGGTTCCAGCAGATCAGCCGCAGGTCCCGGTCGAAGACCGTGATGCCCTGGCGGGCGAAGTCGAGCGCATGCTGCAACAGGTCGCGATTGTACTGCAGGGCCGCGGAGGCCTCGTCGATCAGCTTCAGGGCCGCTTCGCGCGAGAGGTTGCGGCGGCGCAGCAGCAAGGACAGCACGAGCCTGGACGACGCCGCGCCGATGGCGGAGGCCAGCAGATGCTCGGCGAAGCGCAGGAGGTGGACGTCGGCTTCTTCTGCGGGCGAATAGGGCGTGCCGCGCGCCGCCATGAAGCTCTGGAACGAGCGGCGGGTGTGCTCGGCGCCCAGATAGCGCCCGACGGCGCCTTCCAGCTCGCTCACCGTGACGCTGGCGCCGCCGATGCGGAACGTCTGCGACGTGAAGCCCGGCTCCGCGCCCACGAAGATGTTGGCCTGCAAGCGCTCGATGGGGCTGGTGTGGCGCGTGAGCGAGAAGCCCACGAACGCCATGATGTTGGCCGTCAGGCTCCAGAACACCCCATGGACGAGTTGCGGCAGGTCGAGGCCGAAGAGCGCTGTGGGCTTGAGGGCCGCAAGGCCCAGCGGCCCGTGCACCACGATGTTGGCGAGCCCCATGGACTCGGTGGCGAGCGACGGCAGCAGCAGCGTGTAGGACCACAGCGCCACCCCCGCGATGAGGCCCGCCATGGCGCCGCGCGCATTGGCGCGCCGCCAGAAGAGCCCGCCGAAAAACGCCGGCGCGATCTGCGTGATGGCGGCGAACGACAGCAGCCCGATGGCCGCGAGGCCCGATTCCGCCGAATTGGCGAAGTACGCGTAGGACATCGCCAGGATGGCCACGATCGCGAGGCGGCGGATCACGAGGATCAGCGCCCCCGGGTCCCCCTGTTCGATGTGTTTGCGCGTGCGCGCCGTGCGCAGGAGCAGCGGCATCGCCAGATGGTTCGAGGCCATGATCGAGAGGGCCACGCAGGCCACGATCACCATGGCGGTGGCTGCCGAAAGCCCCCCGATCATGGTGAACACCGCCATGGTGCGCGCGCCCGCCTCCAGCGGCAAGGCCAGAACCGTCATGTCCCGGTCGATCACGCCGTCGGCGAACGTGAGGCGCCCGGCGATGGCCAGCGGAATGACGAACAGGTTGATGGCGATCAGATAAAGCGGGAACAGCCAAGCGGCCGTCTTGATGTCGCGCTCGTCGCGGTTCTCCACGATGGCGACATGGAACTGGCGCGGCAGCAGCAGGATGCAGCACGCCGACAGCAGCGTCGTGGCGATCCACGTGTCGGGATCAGGCTGGCGCGCCAGAACGGCGCTGATGGCCGGGTTGGCGGCGGCGCGGCTGGACAGGTCGGCGAGCCCGTCGAACATCCACCATGTGACGAACGCCCCCACGGCCAGGAACGCCACCAGCTTGACGAGCGATTCCATCGCAATGGCGAGCATCAGCCCGTCCTGGTGCTCGGTGGCGTCGATGTTGCGCGTGCCGAACGCCATCGCGAAGCCCGCCAGCATCACGGCGACCATGAGGGAGAGGCTCCCGGCGCTGGAGGACAGCGCGATGGTGCGCCCGGCGTCGAGCGAATCGAGCACGGTCGCCACCGAGGTCGAGATCGCCTTCAACTGCAAGGCGATGTACGGCACCGCGCCGATCACGCAGATGATCGCCACCAGCGCCGCGACCTGCTCTGACTTGCCGTAGCGCGCCGCCACGAAGTCCGCCACTGATGTGATGTTCTGCGCCTTGGCGATGCGCGCGGTGCGCAGGACCAGCGGGAACAGCAGGCCGACCATCACGATGGGGCCGATGTAGATCGGCAGGAAGTCGAGCCCGCTGGAGGACGCCAGCCCGACCGAGCCGAAGAACGTCCACGATGTGCAATAAACCGCCAGCGTCAGCGCATAAATAACAGGCCGCGCCCGCGAGGACATGATGCGCCGCCCGGACGTGTCGCCCCAATGCGCGACCGCGAACAGCCCGCACACGTAGACGAGCCCGGTCAGCATCGCGATCGCGCCAAAATCCATCGCAATTCTCCTCAGGCGGAAACATTAACATACGCCGTGAAGGAAGGTAGCCCGGGCCCTGCGCGCACTGGTCGCCCGGCGACCTCCATGCGCGCTGGGCAGGCCCGCGCGGGCTCCCGAAAATGTCGCTTAAGACACTTGTAACCAAGTTATTTTCGTGTGTAGCTTAAAAACGGAGGGCTCGAAAAGAGGAGGCTTACATGCCGCGATTGGTCCGTGAGCTGCGCAGCCTGAACCTCACCGTCACGCCTTTGGAGAAGGAGGAGTGGCGCCGGGAGGTCGACCGTGCGCTGCTGGAGGCCGCCGACGAGATCGAACGGCTCAACGCCATTCTCCTCGCCATCGCCAAAGAGGCGGCCCGGGCGGTGAGGCCGCGCTCAACTACCTAAAATATAACAGGTAGCGAAGCCGCCGTCTCTTGCTTGAGCTTAAGCTTCGGTTTAGCGTGGCTTTGTACGCAAGAGGACAGAGCCATGCTTCAAGAATTCAAGAACTTCGCCATGCGGGGGAACGTGGTCGATCTCGCCATAGGCGTGATCATTGGGGCCGCGTTCAGCAAAATCATCGACTCGCTGGTGGCGGACCTCATCATGCCGGTCATCGGGGCGATCACCGGCGGGCTGGATTTCTCCAATCATTTCCTCGCGCTCAGCAAGGCGGTCTCGGCCCCCTCGCTGGCGGAGGCGCGCAAGCAGGGCGCCGTGCTCGCGTGGGGCAATTTCCTCACCGTCACGGTCAATTTCCTCATCATCGCGTTCGTGCTGTTCCTCATCGTGCGCGCGTTGAACCAGCTGAAAGCGAAGCAGCCCGAACCTGCGCCCGCCGCGCCGCCGCGCACCGAGGCGCTGCTGGAAGACATCCGCAACCTGCTGGCCGCCAAGTAGGCCGATTTCCGGCGATCGCGCAGGCTCGCCCGCCTTGCGGGGGCGCGGCCTGCGTGGTCTATGTCCGGCGATCATGAGCCCCACGCCCAGCCAGGCCTTTCTCAAACCGCCCGTGTACCGGCAGCTCGTCACCATCGCGGTGGGCAGCCTGGGGTCGGCGCTATTCCTCTATCTGGGCGTGCCCGGCGGGGCGATTTCGGGCGCCATGGTGGTCGTCACCCTGTTGACGGTGTTCGGTCTTGGCGTTCGCATCGAGGGCGCGCTGCGCACCGCCGCCATGATCGCGTCGGGCGTCACGCTGGGGGCGGCGGTCACGCCCGAGACCCTGCGGGGCGTCGTCGCCTATCCGCTCAGCCTTGCGATCATGACGCTCGGGGTCGTCGCCACCACGGGATTGTGTTCGCTGTTTCTCGTCACGGTCGCGGGCTGGAGCCGCTCGACGGCCCTCCTGGCGTCGAGCCCCGGCGCCTTCGCGTACATTCTCGCCGTCGCGCCCAAACTGAAGGCCGACGTGCCGCGCATCGTGGTCGCGCAGATGTCCCGCGTGCTGGTCCTCATGGTGGTCCTGCCGCTGCTGGTGGTGGAGTCCGGCGTGTCCGGCGGCGCCCCGCCGCCCCCGCCGCCGCTCGATCCGCTATGGCTGGTCGCGACGATGCTGGCCCTGGGCGGGCTGGCGGGGCTCGCCATGGAGCGCTTCAGGGTCGCGGGCGGCGTCTTCTTCGGCGCCATGCTGGTGTCGGCGGCGTTCCACGGGACGGGTTACGCGCCGGGCCGCCTCCCGATGCCCTTCGCGCTGTTCGGCCAGATTCTGATCGGCTGCTGGACGGGCTCGCGCTTCGTGGGTTTCGACTGGACGCGCATGCCCTCTCTCGCCGGCGCCGCGCTGGGCTCCATCGCCATCAGCATCGCCAGTTCAGCGGGCTTCGCATGGATCGCCGCCTCGCTCCTCGGCCTGCCGTTCGGCGCCGCCATGGTGGCGTTCGCGCCCGGCGCGCTCGAGGCGATGACCATGCTGGCATTCGCGATCGGCTTCGACCCGCTATACGTCGGCGTCCATCACCTCGCGCGGTTCATGATGCTGAACCTCTCCATGCCGTTCGTGGTGCGGTTCTGGTTGCAGCCGAAGGGGTGAGGTGAATGGCGAGTAGGAAGTAGGAAGTAGGGAGTAGGGAGTAGGCTTTTGAAGAGTCGACGGGCTTGAGGCCTGTCGTGGGTCCCGGCCTTCGCCGGGATGACGCTCTCGAACTCAGCGCCTTCTATTCGCTACTCGCCAGTCTCGCTATTCGTCACTCGCCTCTCCCTCACTCCGCCGCCGCTTGCCCCAGCGTTCCGGTCCGCGCCGTGCGCGGCAGGCCGAGGCGTTGCCAGACGTCGCTGAGGGCGTCCACCAGGGCGGCGACGTGCGCTTCGGTGTGCGCCGGGGTCGGGGTGATGCGCAGGCGCTCGGTCCCGCGCGCCACCGTGGGGTAGTTGATCGGCTGGATGTAGATGCTGTGGCGCTCCAGCAGCATGTCGCTGGCCGTCTTGCACAGTTCGGCGTCGCCCACGAACACCGGCACGATGTGCGAGGGGTTCCGCATCACCGGGATGTCAGCGGCCTCCAGCGCCTGCTTGGTCAGCGCCACCTGGGCCTGATGGCGCTCGCGCTCCGCGTTGGAGTGCTTCAGCCGCTTCACGGCCGCGTGGGCCGCCGCCGCCACCGCCGGGGGCAGGGCGGTGGTGAAGATGAAGGAGGGCGCATAGCTGCGCACCGCGTCCACGATGACCTCGTCGGCCGCGATATAGCCCCCCAGCGTGCCGAATCCCTTGGCGAGCGTGCCCTCGATCACGTCGATCTGGTCCGCCACGCCCTCGCGCTCGCAGATGCCGCCGCCGTGGGGGCCGTACATGCCCACCGCGTGCACTTCGTCCACATAGGTCATGGCGCCGTAATGCTGGGCCAGTTCCGCGATGCGCGCCACCGGGGCGATGTCGCCGTCCATCGAATAGAGGCTCTCGAACACCACCAGCTTCGCGCGCTCGCGTCCCGCGCGCCTGAGCAGGTCTTCCAGATGGTCGGTGTCGTTGTGGTTGAAAATGAGCTTTTCCGCGCCCGAGCGCTTCACGCCCTCGATCATGGAATTGTGGTTCAGCGCGTCGGAGATGATGAGGCAATTGGGAAGCAATTGCGCGATGGTCGAGATCGCCGCCAGGTTGGAGACCCAGCCGGACGTGAACGCGAGCGCCGATTCCTTGCCGTGCAGGCCGGCGAGTTCGCTTTCAAGCTGCACGAGCGGATGGTTGGTGCCCGAGATGTTGCGGGTGCCGCCCGCGCCCGCGCCATATTTGCGCCCGGCCTCCACCAGGGCGGCGATCACGTCCGGGTGCTGGCCCATGGCGAGGTAATCGTTGGAGCACCAGATGACGACTTCCCGCGCCGTCTCGCTCGCGCCCCCGTCCGGGCGCCAGAGCGCATGTGGAAACCGGCTCGCGTCACGCTCGAGGTCCGCGAACACCCGGTACCGCCGCTCGTCGCGAAGGCGTGCGATCGCCTGACCAAAGTGCCGCCGGTAGTCCATCTGCAAACCGTCCTCGCCTGAACCGGCGCCCTTTTGGGCCGATCGGGGCCGGTACGCTTCGATAGTACGCGGCCAGTTTGGAAGCGTCATAAAATCACAAGACCCCTTTGCCGTCGAGGCGGGAGCGCAGGCTGGACCACTCTAAGCGCCGCCTGGACGCCCCGCCTTGCGCTGGATCATGCTCGCAAGACTCATAAAAGTACGCATTATTGTTACGCATCCGCTTGCGATAGTAATAGTTTGTGTCAGTCTAGGCATGGCATTGGCAGGCTCTCTGCGGCCAAGCTTCCGGCATGAGCCCGCCCGCCGGAGGCCCTGCGCGCTCGCGCAGCGGTCCGGCTTGGCGGCGCGAGCACGAGAGGACGCACCATGGAACGCTTGCTCCAGGGTTTCTTCACGAGCTTCATCCGGCGCGGAAACCTTGAGGTCTGCGCCGCGTCCGGCCGCACCTTCACGTGCGGCGACGGCACGGGTCCCAAGGTGCGCATCGCCTTCCGGGACGCGGCCGCCGAGGCGCGCATCCTGCGCGACCCCACGCTGGCGTTCGGCGAACTCTACATGGACGCAGGCTTCAGCATCGAGGCCGGCACGCTCTATGACGCCGTAGAGATCGGCCTGCGCAATCTCGATCCCGCACAGCCGGTCGCGTGGGTGCGCACGCTCGAGCGGCTGCGCTTCGCGCTGCGGCGGTTGCACCAGCGCAACGACGCCCGCAAGGCGCGCGTCAACGTCGCCCGTCACTACGATCTGGGCAATGCGCTGTACGATCTCTTCCTCGATTCCGACATGCAATATTCCTGCGCCTATTTCGAGCATCCCGGGCAGGACCTCGAGGACGCGCAGCTCGCCAAGAAGCGACACATCGCCGCCAAGCTGCTCGTCGATCCAGGCCACCGCGTGCTCGACATCGGCAGCGGCTGGGGCGGCATGGCGCTTTATCTCGCCAACGTCTGCGGCGCCCGCGCCACCGGCGTCACCCTGTCGGAGGAGCAACTGGGCCGCGCCCGCGAACGCGCCGCCCACAACCCGGCGGGAGATCGCATCGAGTTCCGGCTGCAGGACTATCGCCACGTGCAGGAGGCCTTCGACCGCGTGGTGTCCGTGGGCATGCTGGAGCACGTGGGGGCGGCCTATTACGACGCCTATTTCGCCCAGGTCGCGCGGCTGATGAAGCCCGACGGCGTGGCGCTGATCCACACCATCGGGCGCCCGGAGGGACCGGGCTCCACCAATCCGTGGATCGCCAAATACATCTTCCCGGGCGGCTACATCCCGGCGCTGTCGGAGCTGGCGCCGGCCATCGAGCGCGCGGGCCTGCTCATCACCGACGTGGAAGTTCTGCGGGTGCATTACGCCGACACCCTGAAGGCGTGGCGCGAACGCTTCATGGCCCGCCGCGCGGAGGCCGCCGCCATGTACGACGAACGCTTCTGCCGCATGTGGGAGTTCTATCTTGCGGGCTCCGAGGCGGGCTTCCGTCTCGGCCAGCAGATCGTGTTCCAGATCCAGATCGCCCGGGACGTGAACGCCGTCCCGCTCACGCGCGACTACATCGGCGCGCGCGAGCGGCGGCTGCGCGCGCGGGAATCGGGCGGCGGCCTGCGCATGGCGGGCGAGTGAGGGCGCGCCCGTGTTGAACAGCGTGGCGCCATCGTCCTGGAACATCCCGGCGCCGTTCACCGAGGTGAACCTGTTCGACACGGACCAGCCGCTGCGCGAAGCGGTCGCGCGCAACGGCGTCGACCCTGCGCTGGAGGGCCTGCCGGGGCACGGCGCCCTCATGGGCTCGGCGCACATGCTGGAGATGGGCCGGCTCGCCAACGCCAATCCGCCCGTCCTGCACACCCATGACGCGCGCGGCGAGCGGGCGGACGTGGTGGAGTTTCACCCCGCGTATCATGCGCTCATGCGCGCCGGCATGGCGGTGGGCCTGCACGCCTCGACGTTCCAGGGCGGCTCCGCGACGGCCCGCGCGGCGCGCCTCTACATGACCTATCAGACGGAAGCGGGCCACGTGTGCCCCCTCACCATGACGCACGCGTCCCTTGCGGCGCTGCGCGGCGACTGGGACGCGTCGCGCGACTGGGCGTCCAAGATCGGCGGGCGCGCGTACGATCCCGCCTTCCGCCCATGGTGGGAGAAAAGCGCCGTCACCATCGGCATGGGAATGACGGAGAAACAGGGCGGAGCGGACGTGCGCGCCAACGTCACGCAGGCCGCCCCGCACGGCGACGCGTACGAGATCGACGGCCACAAATGGTTCATGTCTGCGCCCATGTGCGACGCGTTCCTGGTTCTCGCGCAGGCGCCCGGCGGGCTCACCTGCTTCCTCGCGCCGCGCTTCCGGCCGGACGGGAGCGTCAACGGCCTGCGCTTCGTGCGGCTGAAGGACAAGCTCGGCAACCGCTCCAACGCGTCGTCGGAAGTGGAGTTCGTCGCCGCCTACGCGCAGCGCATCGGCGACGAGGGGGCGGGCGTGCGCACCATCCTGGCCATGGTGCATCTCACGCGGCTGGATTGCGCGGTGGCGTCCGCGGGGCTCATGCGCTTTGGGCTCGCGTACGCGCTGCACTACGCCCGCCGCCGCGAGGCCTTCGGGGCGCTGCTGTCCGAGCAGCCGCTCATGCGCGCGACGCTGGCCGACCTCGCGCTGGAATCGGAAGCCTCCACGGCGCTCGCCATGCGCCTCGCGGGCGCGTTCGACCATGCGGACGAGGAGGAGCAGGCCTTCGCGCGTCTGATGACGCCCGCCGCCAAGCATCACGTCTGCAAGGCGGCCCCGGCCTTCCTGCACGAGGCCATGGAGTGCCTGGGGGGCAACGGCTACATCGAAGACTGGCCGCTGGCGCGCGCCTACCGGGAGGCGCCGGTGAACGCCATCTGGGAAGGCTCCGGCAACATCATGGCGCTGGACGTGCTGCGCGCCGCAAGCCGCGCGCCCGACGCCGCCGCGGCGGTGATCGAGCGCCTCGGACAGGCCGCCGACGCGCGCGGTCTGGCGGGCGATCTGATCGCGTCGCTGCGCGCCGAGGACGCGCCGTCACGGGCCCGCAGCATCACGGAACGGCTCGCGAAGCTGGGCGCTGCGGCGGCGCTCGCCGCAGGCGACGGCGCCGTGGCGCAGGCGTATCGCGCGACGCGTCTCGACGAACAGGCGGGCGTGTGGGGCGCGGCCGATCTGCGCCGCATCGAGAGCCATCTTCTGGAACGCGCCTTTCCTGAGTGACGCGCTCACCAGTATTTCGTCAGCATCTCCAGCCCCCATGCGCCGGGCAGCAGCGTCGTGGTCGCCCACGCGAAGGCCGACGTCCAGTTTGCTATCTGAAAGGGCGTCTGCGGCATCTGGCAGGCGCCCGCCACCAGCGGCACGGCGGCCCGCAGCGGACCCAGGAAACGGCCGCCGAACACCCCCAGCGCGCCCCATTTTTCGAAGAAGCGATGGCCGCGCGGCAACAGGTCCGGATAGTTCCGCACGGGCCACATGCGGGCGATCTGGTCGTGGTAGTGATAGCCCAGCCAGTAGGAGAGCCAGTCGCCCAGCGCCGCGCCCAGCGCCGCCGCCAGCCAGATGGTCCAGAAGTCCAGGCCCGCCGCGCCGATCAGCGCGCCCACGCCCCACAGGATCACCGTGGCGGGCACCAGCAGGGCCACCAGCGCGAGGGATTCGGCGAACGCCAGCGCGAACACGATGGGCGCCGCCCACACCTGGTGCAGCTTGATGAACTCAAGGATCGTGGTCACGAACGCAGGCGTATTCTCAGGCATGTCGCGATCCCGATAGCGTGAAGAGGAATGCCGTCAGATCACGATGGTGAGCCGCTTCGCCGCCCGGGTCACGCCCGTATACAGCCAGCGGTTGCGATGTTCGCGGAACGCGTAGGATTCGTCGAACAGCACCACTTCGTCCCATTGCGAGCCCTGCGACTTGTGCACGGTGAGCGCGTAGCCGAAATCGAATTCGTCCGAGTTCTTGCGCAGCGAGAACGGGATCTCCTCCTCGCCGGAGAAGAAGTTCGGGATGACGCCGATGCGCTGGGGCTTGCGGGCGGGATCTTCCTCGGGCGTCACGCTCATCCGCAGCTTGCCGTTGCGCAGGCCGGTGGCGGTCTGCACCTTCCAGATGCCGCCGTTCAGCAGGCCCTTCTTGCGGTCGTTGCGCAGGCACACCAGCTTGTCGCCGGGCTCGGGGGTCGCGCTGGAATGGCCGAAGAGTTCGCGGATGCGCTTGTTGTAGAGCCGCCGGGTCTTGTTGAGGCCCACCAGCACCTGGTCGGCCTTGGTGACGGCGGCGGAATCGATCTCGTCGCGGCGGATGACGCGGGTGTCGCCATAGTCGGCGGGCGTCAGGCGTCCGCCTTCGCGCACGATCATCGACAGGCGCACGATAGGGTCGCCCTCCGCCTGCCGGTGAACCTGCGTCAGCATCACGTCGGGCTCGGCCTCCGTGAAGAAGCCGCCGCCCTTCACGGGCGGCAATTGCGCCGGGTCGCCCAGGACCAGCACGGGGCGGCCGAAGGACAGCAGGTCACGGCCCAGCTCCTCGTCCACCATGGAGCATTCGTCCACCACGATGAGCTTGGCGTTGCTCGCCTCGCTGTCGTCGTTGAGCTCGAACGCAGGCTCCTCGCTCTCGATGTCCTTGGGGCGATAGATGAGCGAGTGGATGGTGCGCGCGTCCGTGCAGCCGCGCGAGCGCATGACCAGCGCGGCCTTGCCGGTGAAGGCCGCGAACACCACCGAGCCCTCGATGCCCTCGGCCAGATGGCGCGCAAGCGTCGTTTTGCCCGTGCCGGCGTAGCCGAACAGGCGGAACACCTGCTCGTTCTTGTCCCGCCGCTTCAGCCAGCGGCCGACTTCATCCAGCGCCGCAGACTGCTGCGGCGACCAATCCCTGCTCACGGCGACGCTCCGTCCAACACGACAGCACTGGTACACCGATCCGGACGCCAGCGCACCTGCCTGCGGCCAATCGCCTGACGGTCAGTTGCGCGCGCCGGCGAGACACGCGGCGGCGTCCACCAGCGTCATCGTGTACGCGCACGCGGCAGACGGGGAGCGCTGGTAGCGCGTCAGCACGCATTGCATGACCTCCAGCAACACGGCGCGGTCCGCCTCCTGAATGCTCGCGGGCGCCAGGCCGACCGTGCGGGCCATCTCGCAGAAGCGCTTCTGCTTGGCGTGCGCGGCGTCCAGCTCGCCCGAAAGCAGGGAGCGCCAGAGGCTGAAATGGGCGTCCGAGACCGGGCGCGCGAGGTCCGGCCGGCTGGCGAACTGGCGCGAATAGGCGCCGCTCAGAATGTCGATGACGACCGGGGACGACCATTCGGCGAGATCTGTCCTCGCCGCCGGGTGAGCGACTGACATGGGATTACCTTACGCAACACGGCACGACACAACGACGCCATGGTGAACGGACAAGGTTAAGCAAGCGTATGGGCGCGCTCAGGTCAGCCGGTCGCGGCGGCGCAGGTCCGGAAAGAGGCGCATCCACAGCGCCGTGACGCCCAGCGCCCCGACGCCGCCGATCAGCACCGCCGTCACGGGGCCGGTCGCGTGCGCCAGCACGCCGGACTCGAACTCGCCCAGCTCGTTGGAGGCGCCGATGAACATGCTGTTGACCGCCGACACGCGCCCGCGCATCTCGTCCGGGGTCTCCAGTTGGACCAGGGTCGAGCGGATATAGACGCTCACCATGTCGGACGCGCCCAGCGCCATCAGGCACGGCAGGGCCATCCAGAAGCTGGTGGACAGCCCGAACCCGATGGTGGCGAGGCCGAACACCGCGACGGACTGGAACATGCGCAGCCCCACGCGGCTGTTGAGCGCGAACCACGCCAGCAGGATGGCGGTGACGAACGCTCCCACGGCGGGCGCGCTGCGCAGCAGGCCGAGGCCCACCGGGCCGGTCTGGAAAATGTCCTTCGCGTAGATGGGCAGGAGCGCAGTCGCGCCGCCCAGCAGCACCGCGAACAGGTCGAGCGAGATCAGCCCCAGCACGGTCGGATTGCCGCGAATGAAGCGGATGCCCGCCGTCAGGTACTCCCACGTCAGCGGCTCGCGTCCGTTGGCGACGTGCCGGGGCCGCACGGCCCAGATCAGCGCCACGCAGGCCGTAAAGCTCAGCGTGGTGGCGAGGAACACCATCTGGGGCCCGAACATGTAGATGAGCCCGCCAACGGCCGGCCCCGCGATGGTGGCGGTCTGGTAGGCGGAGGAGGTCATCGCGACGCCGTTGGCGAAGTGCTCGCGCGGCAGGATGGAGGCGGCGAACGCCGACGCGGCGGGGCTGGCGAACGCCCGGCCCGTGCCCAGCAGGGCCACGAGGCCGAAGATGAGCGGCGCGGACGCCGCGTCCCGGGCGGTCGCCGCCAGCAGGCCCGCGGAAGCGAGCGCCATGACGCCGTAGGCGACGACCAGCACGCGCCTGCGCTCGAACCGGTCCGCCACATGGCCGGCGATCAGCAGGAAGGCGATGTTGGGCAGGAAGATCGCCAGCCCGATGGAGCCCAGCGCCAGCGCGCTCCCGGTGATGTCGTAGATGAGCCACGCCACCGCCACGTCCACCATCTGGGCCGACAGGGCGACAAGGAACCGGGAGCAGAAGAACAGCCGGAAATCACGATGACGGAAGGCCACGAAGCGCGACGCGGACGCAGGTGGCTCGTGTGGCGGGGCGTCGGTCGGCGAGGGCGCGGTCATTGAGGTCCTGCGCGCGGGTCGCCGCGCTTTCCCGCCAACCTAGAGCAAGCGGCGGCCGCGCGAAAGAGCCGCGCGGATCGGCGCCCGCGCCCAAGGCCGCCTATTTGATCAGCTCGCCGACCTTTTGCACGATGTCCTTGGGGGTGGCGTAGATCTGCTGGATCAGCGCCTCCAGCTCCTCGCCCGTCTTGGGGTCCACGTCGAGCTTCTGGCGCTTGGCGTCGGCCAGGAACTCGGGATCCTTCATGGTGGCGTTGAATGCGCCGCGCAGCATTTTCAGCCGCTCGGGGGGCAGGTTCGGCGGGGCCACGAACGGGCGCCCGACGCCCTGTCCGGCGTACAGGAACTTGATCGCCTGCTTCTGCTCCTCGGTCTTCGCAAGGTCGAGGATGAAGGGCGCGCCCGGCAGTTCGTGGCTGGGCGCCACGCCGCCCTGGAAGATGACCTTGACGCGGCCGGAGGGCAGCCAGTCCGGCTTCTTGCCGTTCACGCTGTCGAGGCTTTCGCAAATGCCGTCCACCTCGCCGCGCTCCATGGCCAGGAACACGTCCGAGGACGCCGGAAAGCCCGCGATCAGCTTGAACTTCATGCCCAGCAGCACGGCCAGCGCCTTCGGGTAGGATCGCGTGCCGGTGCCGGGGCCCGTGTCGCCCAGGATCAGCTCGGTCGTGTAGAGGTCCTCGACGGATTTCACTTTCGCCGTGTTGGACGCGATGCAGACGTTCGTTTCCGTCGTCGGGGTGCCGATCCATGACATCTGCAGCGGATCGAACCGCGCGCCGGTCTGGCCGGTGAGCGGGCCCAGCGGCGCGTCGCGGGCGATGATGCCCATGACGGTGCCGTCCTTGGGGGCGATGGAGTAGATGTTGCCGGCCGCCGTGTAGCTGCCGGCGCCCGGCATGTTCTGCGGCACCACCGTCGGGGTCCCGGGCAGGTTCTTGCCGATGTGGCGCGCGACCACGCGGCCCCACAGGTCGTAGCCGCCGCCCGGACCGAAGCCGATGATCATCGTGAGCGGCTTGCCCGCGAAAGGTCCGGCGCCCTGCGCCATCGCCGGCAGGGCGGCGCAGAGGCCCGCCAGTGTGCAACCCACCAGTTGCGCAATCCGTTCGCCGATCATCCGCCCCTCCTTTTTTTCAGTCTACCGAAGAATCGCGGCGCGCGCGCCTCAAATCCGGTAGCCGCCGCGTTTGCGGCCCTGGCTCACGTCGATGAACAAATCCTCGAGCGTCATCTTGCGCTTCATCAGGCCCTGCTCGTGGGAATAGCCCACCAGGGTCTCAAGCGTGTGGCGGTTGCGCTCGCTCAGGCCATACTCCCACGGGTCCGGCCCGAAGAGCTCTTCCTGCTCTTCCCACGCCTCGCGATACCACACGAGAGGCGCCACGCGCGGGTTCTCCATGCGCTTCATCCCCAGCGCCTTGGCGGCGTCGAAGGCCTTGTAGAGCTCGATCGGGACCCACGGATGCTTTTCGACGATCTCGCGCTTGATTCCCATCACGTGCATGATGGGAAAAATCTTCGTGCGCTCGAAGAAGCGCTTTTCCTCGGCCTTGTAGTCCGGCCACAGGCGCGCGACCGCGGGATGCTTTTCCACGATGGGCCAGATGAGGTCTGCGTGCAGCACGGCGTCGAGCTCGCCCGAAACGAGCATGTCCTCGCAGTTCTGGTCGTCCCGCAGCCGCGTGAGCCGCAGGCCCTCGGGGGGCGTGAACTCCACGTCCTCGTCGTATTCCGCGTACCAGTCGATGGCGGTGTGCGGCACGCCGTATTCGTGCTCGAGTATGCCGCGCAGCCACAGCACCGCGCTCACCTGATAGGACTTCACGCCGACCTTCCGGCCGATGAGGTCCTTGGGATCCTTGATGCCTTTGGACGTGTTGACGAACGCGAACCCATGCCGGAAGCGCCGGTGCAGGAAGACCGGGATCGCCTCGAACGGGTGCCCCTGGTCGCGCGCCACGAGATAGGACGAGCTGGACACTTCCGCGACGTCGAACTCGCGATTGCGCAGGAAGCGCCAGTGCCGCGTGGTGGAGTCGAGCGTGGTCAGCATGGTCAGCTCGATGCCGTCGGCCTCGACCGCGCCTTCCTTCAGCGCGCGCACGATTTCATAATCGCCGCAGGCCAGCGTGAGTTTGAGCTTGGTCGCCATCGCCAGCACGTCTCCCCATCCGTTTGCGGCATAGACCGCTGCGGGCGGCGCCCTGTCAAGGCGCATGCTTTGCGCGCTCCGCTCCCTCGCACGCCGCCGGCCTTCGTGTTAATTATCGCTCAACGGGAGGGGGCGCCATGAACGTCGCACGGGGATTGATCGTCGCTCTGGCGCTGGCGGCCGGACCGTTGGCGATGGTGGACGCCGCGGCGGCGCAGATGTCCGCCAACCCGCCTGAGATCGGCGCCAAAATCCGCCAGATGGGGCCGGACCTCACGCGCGACATGGTCCAGGCCACAAACCAGCTCTACGCGCCGCTTCACGCCGCCGCGCCCAAGGACGGCGTGCGCGTCGTCAGGGACGTGAAGTACGGGCCGCATGCGCGCAACGCGCTCGACCTTTATGCGCCTGAACAATCGTCCTCGGCCCCGCCTCCCATCGTGGTGTTCGCCCATGGCGGCGGCTTCGTGCGCGGCGACAAGGCCGACGTGGCGAACGTTGGCGCCTACTTCGCGCGCCATGGCGTGGCGGCGATCCTGATGAACTACCGCCTCGCGCCCGAAAGCACATGGCCCTCAGGGCCTGAGGACGTGGCCGCGCTCGTCCGCTGGATCAAGGCCAACCCGGACGCCCATCGTGGCGACGTGAGGCGCATCGTGCTTGCGGGCAATTCCGCAGGCGCGATGCATATCGCCGCTTATGCGTTTTATGAGGAGCATCAGGTCGCCGACGACGGCGTCGTCGGGGCGATCCTGATCTCGAGCCCCGCCGTCAATCTGGTGGGACGGACCATCGATCCCGCGCGCGACGCGCTCTACTACGGGACGGACGTTTCGCGCCATGCGCAGATGTCGGCCGTCAATCACGTCGCCGGGCGCAGGATCCCCTTGTTCCTCTCCGTGGGCGAAATCGACATCCCACTGGCGCACGAGCAGAACCGGGAGCTCATGGCGGCGCTGTTCGAGCGCGACAAGCGCCTGCCGTTCTTCAAGACGGCGCTTGGGCACAATCACATCTCGATCGTCGAACATATCAACACGGCGGACGACAGCCTCGGCCGGGACATGCTGGAGTTCATCAGGACCGCGCAGCCGCAATAGCCGACCGCTTGTGGCGGGCGCCGCACGGCTGGGTTAAAGGTGGGCGTCGCCGGGCGCGCAGCCCAACGAAAGAGGTCCGCACGATGACGTCCACGGAAAGCCGCCCGCCTTTGCCGCCCTTCACGCGCGAGACCGCCATGCAGAAAGTGCGCATGGCCGAGGACGCCTGGAACACGCGCGATCCCGTGCGCGTGTCCATGGCGTACACGCCGGACACGCGCTGGCGCAACCGCGCCGAGTTTCCTCAAGGGCGCGACGAGGTGCGCGCCTTTCTCGAACGCAAATGGGCGCGCGAACGCGAGTATCGCCTCATCAAGGAGCTATGGGCCTTCGCGGGCGACCGGATCGCGGTGCGCTTCGCGTATGAATGGCGCGACGAGGCGGGAAACTGGTTCCGCTCTTACGGCAACGAGAACTGGGAGTTCGACCAGCATGGCCTGATGGCGGTGCGCTTCGCCAGCATCAACGACCTGCCGATCTCCGGGAGCGAGCGCAAGTTTCACTGGCCGCAGGGGCCGCGCCCGGCCGACCACCCTGGCCTGTCCGACCTCGGGTTGTGAGGGGGCGCGGAAGCATAAAGGTGGCGGGAGCGGGCGCCTGACTTCCCGCCCCCGCCGGGCCATGCTGCCTTAGAGGGGACCTCATAGCCGCTCCCTTCATACCCTTTGGGGAGGCCGGAGCGCACGCTCAAAATGCAGGCGTGAGCTCAACTTTCCCGCATGGTTACGCCCGTTCGTGGACCCGACCGCGCCCGCGTGCCATAAAAACGCCGCGGCGCCGCTTCGCCGCCAAGCTTGCAACCATGACAATGGGGCGACCCGCGCGTTGGCGACTTTCTGGGACTGGCTCTTACCGCTGACGCCCGACGAATGGAGCGCCGTGCGCCTCAGCCTCAAGGTCGCGACCGTCGCCACGCTCGCCAGCCTGCCGGTCGCGGTGGCGGTGGCGTTCCTGCTCGCCCGCGCCCGGTTTCCCGGCAAGGCGTTGCTGGACGGGCTCGTGTTGCTGCCGCTGATCCTGCCTCCCGTCGTCACCGGCTACGCCCTGCTGGTGGTTTTCGGCCGGCGAGGGGTCGTGGGCGCCTTCCTGGAGCAGCACTTCGGGCTCGTGTTCTCCTTCCGCTGGACGGGGGCGGCGCTGGCCTGCGCCATCATGGGGTTTCCGCTGATGGTGCGCACCATCCGCCTGGCGGTGGAGGGCGTCGACCGCAGGCTGGAGCAGGCGGCGGGCACGCTGGGCGCCTCGCCCGCGCAGGTCTGGCTGGCGGTGACGCTGCCGCTCATCCTGCCGGGGATACTGGCCGGGGCCGTGCTGGGCTTCGCCAAGGCCATGGGGGAGTTCGGGGCCACCATCACCTTCGTGGCCAACATCCCCGGCGAAACCCAGACTCTGCCGTCCGCCATCTACGCCCTCACGCAGGTTCCCGGCGGCGAGGCGGGGGCGTTGCGGCTCGCGCTGGTGTCCGTCGTCGTGTCCCTTGGGGCCGTCCTGGCGTCCGAGGCGCTGGCCCGGCGCGCCCAGCGCCGGCTGGGGGCCTGAGATGCTGGGGGTGGACATCGGCAAGCGGCTCGGCGCCTTCCGGCTCGACCTCCGCTTCACGGCCGGCGACGGCGTCACGGTGCTGTTCGGCCGCTCCGGCTGCGGCAAGACCACGGCGCTCAACCTGATCGCGGGGCTCACGGCTCCCGACCGTGGGCGAATCACGCTGGACGGCGAGACCCTGGCGGACCCGCAGGCCGGGACGTTCGTGCCCGCGCACCGCCGCCGCATCCGCTACGTCTTTCAGGAGGCGCGGCTCTTTCCGCATCTCAGCGTGCGCGCCAACCTGCTCTTCGGCCGCTGGTTCGCCGGCGCCCCCCGAGACGAGGCGCAGTTCGCGCGCGTGGTGGAGATGCTGGGCGTGGGGCCGCTGCTCGCCCGCCGCCCGGCGGGCCTCTCGGGCGGCGAACGCCAGCGCGTCGCGATCGG
>JAQGJX010000066.1 GCA_028290405.1 Hyphomicrobiales bacterium | reverse complement strand
GCGCAGGAGACGCTGGAGGAGGCGCAGGCCGCGAAGTTGGCGCGCATCAGCGATCTGCTCGACAAGGCGCCCGGCCAGAGCGTGCTGGAGATCGGCTGCGCCTGGGGCGCGCTGGCGCGCACGCTCGCGCGCGACGCGGGAGCCCTGGTGACCGGGCTCACGCTGTCGCCCGCGCAACTGGCGTTCGCCCAGGAGCGCAACGCCCGCGAAGGGCTGGCTGAGCGGATCGATCTGCGCCTGGAGGATTACCGCGACGTCGGCGGCGTCTACGACCGCATCGTCTCCATCGAGATGATCGAGGCCGTCGGGGAACGATATTGGCCCAACTATTTCGGCGCCGTGCGCGACCGTCTGAAGCCCGGCGGCTCCGCGCTCCTGCAGGTCATCACCATCGCGGACGACCGTTACGCCGACTACAGTCGCACGCCGGACTTCATCCAGCGCTACGTGTTCCCCGGCGGCATGCTGCCGTCCAAATCCGGCATGCGCGCCAGCGTCGAGGCGGCGGGCCTTGAGATCGTCTCCAGCGAGACGTTCGGCCTGTCATACGCCGTCACGCTGGCCGAGTGGCGCCATCGCTTCCACCTCGCTTGGCCCGCCATCGCGGACCTCGGCTTCGACCAGCGCTTCCGCAAGCTGTGGGAGTATTACCTCTGCTATTGCGAGGCGGGCTTCCGGGCGGGCACGATCGACGTGGGCCTTTACAAGCTTGCGCACGCGGGCCGGTGAGCGGGGCTGATCGACGAGGCGCAAGCTCCCGCCCCGAGGGGAGGAAGCTTGCGCGAGGGTTCGTTCAGCGCGGCGCGAGGTTGAAGATGCGCTCGGCGTTGCGATAGGCCACCGCCTCGCGGGTGGCTTCGTCCATGGGCGTGGTGTCCATGAAGCGCGCCGCGAAAGCCATGTCCTCGAAGGGATAGTCGGCCGCGAACATCACATTCTGCGCGCCCAGCGCCGCGACGGCGCAGTTCAGCGGCTCGGCCGAATACATCCCGGAGATCGTCACCGCGATATTGCGGCGGATGTATTCGGACGGCTCGAGCGCCATCTCGCAGCCATACAGCTTGGCGCGGCTGTCGAAGCGCCAGAGTTGGTAGGGCAGCGTCTCGCCCATGTGGCCGAGCACGAGCTTGGCTTTCGGGAAGCGGTCGAACAGGCCCGAGAACACGATGCGCATGGCGTGCGAACCGGTCTCCACCGTCCAGCCCCACGTGGCGCGCTTCAGCGCGTTGTGGCCCTCGACGGCCGCCAGAGGCAGCATCGGGTCGGCGGGATGCAGATAGAGAGGAGCGCCCAGCGCTTCCGCGGCTTCCCAGACGGGCGAGAAGAACGGGTCGTCCAGATAATGGCCGTTGGTGTGGCCGTTGATCATGGCGCCCGCGAACCCGAGGGTCTTGACGCAGCGCTCCAGTTCCTTCGCGGCGGCGGCGGGATCCTGCACGCCAAGGTGCGCGAGGCCGCGATAGCGGTCCGGCCGGCCGCCGATCTGCGCGGCGAGATAGTCGTTTGCGTCACGCGCGCGGCGGGTGGCGGTGGCGACGTCAAGCTCGCGCTGCACGCCGGGGCCCGCCAGGGAGACCAGCGCCATGTCGATGCCGGCGGCGTCCATGTCGCCGAGGCGCCCCGCGCCGAAATCGCTCAATTTGGCCGTAAGGGCGGCGCGGACCGGCGGGGGAACGTCCTGCATGGTCGCTTCCCAATAGTCCGCCATGCCCGGGTACATGAAATGCTCTTCCAGAGCGATCTTCTTCATGGCGTCTTCTACCTCCCCAAAATTCCGGTTCCGGCCACGTCGTGAAGAAAACGCGCCCCGAACGCAAGTGGCGCGGCGCTACTTCTTGCCGCCGCCCGAGCGCGTGAGGGTCTTGATCTGCAGAGGCGGCATGCCGGAACGCTCGGCGATCTCCCGGTCCTGCTGCTCGATGACGTCGCGGGCCGGCTTGTCGCCGTCGAGGCCGCCCAGCATTTCCGCCGGCACGCGCCGGTTGGAGCGCTGGCTGCCGTCTTCATACGTCACGTCGAACAGCACGAATTCCGCCTTCGCGGTGGGCTTGCGGGCCATGTGCTTACTCCTTGAGGCAATGGGAATGGGCGCGTCGGCGACGACGCCCGGGCGTTCCTGCGAACGTCTTGGCGTGGGAATCGGGTCCAGCGGCGCCCGCTGGCGATGGCGCCTTAGACCACAGCTTGTCACGAATTCCTATCGGAGGGGGAACTAGGCGCGGCCTTGTCGATTGGTTCAGCCGAAGCGGCCCGTGTTCGCGCGGGTAGCTGAAATCTTCGACAGGAGAGGCACATGGGTATCGACAAGGACCGCACCGAGGGCGCCATGTCCAACGCCAAGGGCAAGATCAAGGAAGCCGCCGGCAACCTGACGGGCGACGAGAAGCTCAAGACGGAAGGCAAGGCCGATCAGGTCAAGGGCAAGGTCCAGAACGCGGTCGGGGGCGTCAAGGACGCTCTCAAGGGCAAGTAAGCCAAGTCTCAACCTGACCAACGCACGAACAAAGGGAGTTTCAAAATGATGAAAGGTGGTCTGCTCTGGCTGATCGGCATCCCGATCCCGATCATCCTGCTGCTGCTGTTCTTTGGATTTCTCCGCTGAACCAACGGCAAGCACGCATCGGCGGCCGGGCCATGCGCCCGGCCGTTTTGCGTTCGGGCCGCCGTTTCACACGTACGGGCGCGGCATGTGGCGCAGGGTGCGCTCCAGCACGTCGCGCAGCGCCCCTGGTTCCGCGGGCTTCGTCAGCCAGTGCGCCCCGGCGAACTCCGGTGGCGGGGTGCGCATGGTCAGGCCGGAAAGCACGATGAAATCGATGCCCGCATTGCGCAGCGCCCCGGCGAAGCGCGTGCAGGCTCCGTCGTCCAACTCCACGTCCAGAAGAACGGCGTCCGGCCGCACATGGCGCAGGGCCCGCAGCGCCTCGCGCTGGGACGCGTAGGGGCCGAGCACGTCGAAGCCCATTTCCTCCACCTGCATCTGGAGATCCAGGGCGAGAAGCGGCTCGTCTTCGCAGATCATGATCCGCGGTCGGGGCGGCTGGGTCGGCGCGAGCGGCAGAGAGGGTTCTGGAGACAAAAATGGCAATGACATGCTTTGGCGCGCTCAGCCCGAACAATGCACGCCGGGATCGTACGAAACCGGACCGTCAGCGAGGCCGGGGACTCGCAGACGGGGCATTTAACGCTCCGTCAGGCCCCCGGTTCCTGCCCTAAGGCGCCGGTCGCGGCGCCCGCAGAGCTCATTCGCCGGGGAGGCCGCTGCGCGCGGCGTATCGCCCACGGAGGCTCACGCCCCAGCTCGCATCTTCCTGATCGCGGCGATTTTGGCGTCGAACGCAGACCAGTCGTCCCGCTCGGCGATGGGCGCCCAGATGGCCTCGACCTCGTCAATCAACAGCGTGCAGGGGCCCGCGCCGGCGGGGTCCGCCTGGTCGAGCCGCGCCGCGTCGATCGGCTCCAGGCCCGCCAGCTCCGCGCGAACCGGCGCGAACGCCTCCGACGTGTAGAAGCCCGAGAACGGGCTCTCCATGGCGCGCGCCTCGCTCGCCATCCCGCCTCGCCAGTCGAAGAAGGTGCGCTCGAAGGGGATGCGGGACTCCGCCAGGAACGTCCAGAGCGCCTGCGCCAGTCCGGGCTCGCGCCGTTCGGCGGGTTCGCGAACGCCCATGCGCCGATGCACGGCCGCCCGGAACTCCGCCTCGAACGCGGGCTCGAAGGCGCTCACCGCCTCTTCGAGCGCGCTCGCCGGCGCGAACGGCGTGAGGCATTCGGCGAGCCGCATCAGGTTCCAGAGGAGCGCCTGGGGCTGGCGTCCATAATTATAGAGGCCGGTCGCGTCGAAATAGGCGGCCGTGAACCCCAGGTCCAGAACCGGCAGGAAGCGCCACGGGCCGTAATCGAAGCTCTCGCCCGTAATGTTGATGTTGTCGGTGTTCAGCACCCCGTGCACGAACCCCGCGGCGGTCCATTGCGCGCCCATCCGCGCCACGCGCCCGGACACCTCGCGCACGAAAGCGGTCGCGCGTTCGCCGATGTCGTCCCGCCAGACGTCGGGCATGTAGGTCTGGATGCTGTAGTCGAGGAGCTTGGCGAGGTTGTCGCGCTCGCTGAGATACATGAGCCGCTGGAACGTGCCGATGCGCACATGGGAATGGCTGAGCCGCACCAGAACGCCGGACCGGGTGGGGGAGGGCTCGTCGTTGCGATAGAGAGCCTCGCCCGTCTCGACGAGGCTGAACGTCTTGGAGGTCTCCACCCCAAGAGACTCCAGCAACTCGGTCGCTAGCGCCTCGCGAACGCCCCCCTTGAGGGTGAGGCGCCCGTCGCCGCTGCGCGACCAGGGCGTCTGCCCGCTGCCCTTTGTGCCCAGATCCAGCAGGCGCCCGCTGTCGTCCCGCAATTGGGCGAACAGGAACCCGCGCCCATCCCCCAGCTCCGGATTGTAGGACCTGAACTGGTGGCCGTGATAGCGCAGCGCCAGGGGAGCGCTGAAGCTGCCGGGCAGGGGCGAGAACCCGCCAAAGTGCGCCAGCCATTCATCATGCGTGAGGGCGCCGAGCCCGACCCGCTCCGACCAGGCCTGGTTGCGGAAGCGCAGGATGCGCTCCGGAAAGTCGGCAGCCTGGACGGGGTCGTAGAAGTCGGGCCCCAGCGTCTCGTGCTGGCGGGAAGGGGCGTAGCTGGCGGAAAAAGGCATGGAAATCGACCTCCGGGACCCGGGAAGGGACTTGCAGGACGCCAGTGTGACCCCAATTTGTGGCCTCCGACGGAGTTATCCACAGCCGTTCAAAAAAGTGTCGCGGCCCAAAAGATAGGTGTTGCCAAGGGAAAGGGTGACCCTTATACCCCCAATCACTGGCCGGGCAGCAACGCCCGCCGCGCCAACCGGCGGAAAGAAGAGACGAGCTTCGGGGGTTTTGAAAAAAACCTCTGGACATTTGGATCGGCTTTCG
>JAQGJX010000062.1 GCA_028290405.1 Hyphomicrobiales bacterium | reverse complement strand
TTGCTGCTGTGGGACAACAGGTGCTCAAGCCACGCCCGCGAGGATTTTCCCGCGCACGAGCGGCGGCTGATGCTGCGCACGACTGTGGTGGGAAGCGTGAAGCCGTATTGATGGCGCGACCCCTCATCCGACCCTTGCTGACGCAAGGGCCCCTTCTCCCGCAAGGGGAGAAGGGCGATTGCGATCAGCATTGCTTCCTTCTCCCCTTGCGGGAGAAGGTGTCGCCGCGAAGCGGTGACGGATGAGGGGTCGCGCTACCCTTTCAAAAAATACAGCACGCGCTTCACCGCGATATCCGGCGCGCCGATGACCAGATCGTTGCTCAGCCGCAGCACTTTGAACCCCTGCGCTTCAAGCCACGCGTCGCGCAGCGCGTGTTTGGCGGCCTGCTGCTCGTCCTCATGCGACGGGCCGTCGATCTCGAGAACAAGTCGCGAGGCAAAGCAGACGAAATCGAGAATAAACGTCTCGATGGGAACCTGACGCCTGAACTTGAAGCCGTCGCAACGACGCGCCCGCAAGGCGCGCCAGATGATCGCCTCCGCGTTCACGTTGTTGCGGCGCTGTTGCCGGGCGCGCGCAAGCATCACGTCCTTGCGGGGCTGCGCCATGGCGGCTCAGCCCGAAGCCCTCAGCTCTTGGGCTCCATGGTGAAATCCTTCAGGCCCCACGCGAGCATGTCGGCGTCGTTCTTCGACAGCTTGAATTCGAAGCCGTCGATCTTCTTCGACAGGTCCTCGGCTTGCGCCTTCGCCTCGTCGCTCGTCGCTTCCGCCGCCATGCGCACCCATTCGTCGCCGACGCTCGTGACGGTGATCTTGAGTCCGTTGTGGCCGTAGGCGATCAGCTTGCGGGCGTCGGCCTTCGCCTCTCCCACGGGCTTGCGCACGTCCTGGAAGGAGAGCGGGTCCACCATGAACGACAGGCGCATCAGCTTGCCGGAGTCCGGCGCGCGGCCCTCGGGGGCTGCGTCCAGCTTCAGGTCCGAGCCCTTGGGCTCGGACGCGATGGTGACGTCGTCGAGACCGCCGCCGCGCAATTCCAGCTTCGCCAGCGCGTCCTTGTTCAGGTTCACGAGGTTGATCTCGAACCATGCCGTGTGGGGTTGGGGCACGCGCACTTCGCCGCGCGCCAGCCATGTCTGGGGCGAGCCGGGGAAGCGCAGGTAGACGCCGCCGCGCGCGCCGCCCACGGTCGTGTCGCGGTTGCCGACGATCACGCTCGCCAGCACGTTGCTCCTGGCGTCGCGGATCGTGACCTCGCGGCCCGACTTCTCGCCCTGGCCGGGATCGGCGAGGCCGATGTCCCCGTAGCGGGCGGGATCGGACGTCTTGGTTTCCTCGAAGGCCAGCGTGCCGACGCCGCCCACGATGTCGCGGAAGGATTCGGCGCGCGCCGGATAGCCTGAGTCCTTGTCGAAGAAGCCGTTGTCGCGGCGTTCCACCGAGAAGGCCTTCTCGTTGTCGCGCACGGTGATGGTCGCGATGTCGTTGGCCTTGGCGATCAGGTCGCGGAACACCAGCTCGCCGCGCTTGTCGGACGCGATGTTCTGCGGCGCGGTGCGCAGCGTGACGGCGGTGGCCGCCACCGCCGCGACGGCCGCGATGCTCAGGACGACGATGTGCTTCATGTTCATCGGGCGGACCTCAGAGCGACTTCTTGGAGGGAACCGCGCGGCGCGGCCGGCGGAAGGCGAAGAACAGCGCCAGCAGCCCGGCGAGAATCGGCACGGCGGCGACGTTGATCGCCGTGATCGTGCTCTTCAGCCGGTCCACGTCGCTGCGCAGCGCGAACTGCGTGGCGCGCAGCTCCTCGCGCGTGGCGAGAAGCTCAGACTTGAACTTCTCGATGGTCTCCATCTGCGCCGGGGTGAGGACCTCGTTCGAGCCCTCCTTGCCGCCGCGGCCGAGTTCCGAGAGCTTCTGCTCGGTGTCCTTCAGCCGCTGCTGCAGCGCCTGTTCCTTGGCGCGGTAGCGGCGGTCGGCCTCCGTCTCCATCTTCTGGATGCGCTCGAACGGGCGCCACGAGACGCCGCGTCCGCGCAGGTCGGCCAGCGCCGCCCCGCCGGTCATCTGCTCGACGGCGTTGATGACGAAGTCGCCGTTGTTGGCGAACGCCTGCGCGACTTCCGTGCCCAGGATGTTGCGGCGCTGCACCCAGTTGCGGTCCATCAGCATGTCGGCGTCGCCCACCAGCACCACGTTGAGCGGCTTGCTGGCCTTGGACACGTGCTCGTCCTTGCGCGTGGAGCCTTCGGGCTTTGACGGGTAGGCGCTCTCGATGGCCCCGTTCAGCCGGGCCGCGAGGATCGGCGGGTTCGGGCCCTTCTCGATGGACATGAGCAGCTTGCGCATGTCCGTCGTGCGCTCCTTGGTCTCCGCCGTCGGCAGGAGGCCGGCGTCCGCGGAGCCCGTCAGGAGGGGACGCAGCGTCACGCCGTCCTTCTTCGCCTCGAACGATCCCGCGGTGGTCACCACGATGGCCGAGAGCTGGGCGAGAATGGCCTCGTCCTTCTTCAGCCCTTCGTTGCGCAGGGCGAGCCAGGGCAGGTTCAGCATGGGCGTCGGGCGCCCGTCGATCTGCCGTTCCGTCTGGAGCGCGAAGTTCGGGTCCGCCACGGTCTTGGCGGGATCGTAGCCCACGCCCCAGGCGGAAAAGAGCTTGGCGAGGTTGGACGAGGCGTCCGGCGGCGGGCCGCCGCGCGGGCCCTGCTGGTTTTCGGCGTTCGGATCGACGAACACGAGCGTCGCGCCGCCCGAGAGGGCCCATTGGTCGATGGCGTAAAGCGCCTTCTCGCCCACGTTCTGCGGATGCACGACCATCAGCACGCGGGTGTTTTCCGGCAGCGTCTCGAACTCGCCCTCGACGGGCTTCACGTCGAAGAACTGCTTCATCTGAGTGAGGACCTGCTGCTCCGGCTTGCCCGACTGCGGGTTGCCGGTCAGGCCGAGGCCGTCGATCAGCGCCACAACGGGCTTGCCGCGCCGGCCGAGCTCGGAGACCATGCGGGTCAGGTCATATTCCAGGAACGCCTCGCGCTCCGGCGAGAACGACCCGATGTTGGCCTTGCCGTCCGTGGAGTTCGTCGCCGCGAGGCCGAAGAACAGCCGGTCGCCGGTGGACGAGCGGATGGGGCTGATGCCGAAGGCGACGGCGCGGTCCTCTTCTTCCGAATAGGGCTTTGCGTCGATCATCTCGAGCAGGATCTTGCCGTTCGAGCCCGCCACGTAGGCGTCGAGCATGGAGCGCACGCGGCCCGCGAATGCGGCGAGCTGCGGGGCTTCCTTGGTGAGGCCGGAGGACATGAAGAAGCGGAAGCGGATCGGCTCGGAGATCTGCGCCAGCATCGCCTTGGTGCCCTGGCTCAGGGAGAACAGGCGTTGCTCCGTGAGGTCGATGCGGGCGCTGCGGAACAGCTGCGTGCTGACGATGTTGACGCAGCCGAAGACGATGGCCGCCAGGACGGCGCCGACGACGACGAGCCGGCCCGTGGTGAAGTTGCTTTTCCCGGACATGGTTTTCCTCACGCGGCTTTGCGCGCGTCAAGCACCTGGACGTTGAGCCACAGGGCGAAGACGATGAGCGAGACGAAGAAGATGATGGCGGGCGCTTCCAGGACGCCGTCGGTGATGCGCTGGAAATGCCCGATGAACGACATGGCGGCGATGGCCTGCACGACGACGTCCGGCGCCCACGGCCGCACGGCCGCCAGCACGAGATCGAAGCCCGCCATGACGAACAGGAAGCCAATCACCACGGCGCCGATGAACGCCAGCACCTGGTTCTTGGTCAGCGCGGACACGCAGGCCGATATGGCGAGGAACGCGCCAGCCATCAGCCATGAGCCCAGATAAGACGCGAGGATCACGCCGTTGTCTGGCGAGCCCAGCACGTTGACGGTGATCCACAGAGGCGCGGTGAGCGCGAGCGCGAGTCCGGCGAACACCCAGGCGGCCAGCCACTTGCCGAACACGAGCTGCCAGGGCTGCACAGGCAGGGTCATCAGCAGTTCTATGGTGCCCGAGCGGCGCTCCTCAGCCCACAGGCGCATGCCAATGGCGGGCATCAGCACCAGATAGAGCCAGGGATGCCAGAGGAAGAAGGCGGAGAGGTCCGCCTGTCCACGGTCGAAGAAGTTCGCCATGAAGAACGTCATGCCGGCCGCGACCGCGAGGAAGACGGCGAGGAACACGGCGGCCAGCGGCGTCGCGAAATAGCCGGCGAATTCGCGCCGGAAGACCAGGAGGGCTGTGCTCATGGCTCAGGAACCTGCTTGTTCGAGCGTGATGTGGCGGAAGGCGTCTTCCAGCGGCGTGGTGCGCACGATCTGCGTCTGCGAGGGATCGCGCGCAGGCGCCCGGGCCAGCAGTTCGGCGGGCGTGGAATCGGCCAGCATCCTGCCGCGCGCAATGATGATGGCGCGGGTGCAGATGGCCTCGACCTCCTCCAGGATGTGCGTCGACACCACGATGGCCTTGTTGGGCGCCAGCGTGCGGATCAGTTCGCGCATTTCGTGCTTCTGGTTGGGGTCGAGCCCGTCCGTCGGCTCGTCGAGGATGAGCACGTCGGGGTCGTGGACCAGCGCCTGCGCGATGCCCACGCGGCGCTTGAAGCCCTTGGAGAGCGCGTCCATGCGGCGGTTCCAGACCTCCGCAAGGTCGATGCGCTCGACCAGTTCCGCCAGCCGTTCCCGCGCGACGGGCTTGGACAGCCCGCGCATGGCGGCGACGAATTCAAGGAAGGACGCGACGGTCATGTCGGGGTAGGCGGGCGCGCCTTCCGGCAGGTAGCCGAGACGGCGCCGCGCCGCGATGGAATCGGCCCGGCTGTCATGACCGGCGATGAAGGCGGAGCCGGACGTGGGTTCCAGGAAGCCCGCGATGATCTTCATCGTGGTGGATTTGCCGGCGCCGTTGGGCCCGAGGAAGCCGACGACCTCGCCGCGATCCACGCTGAAACTTATGCCGTCTACGGCGGTGAACGCCCCGAATTTCTTTACGAGGGCGCGCGTCTCGACGAGCACCATGCTTTGTTCTCCCCCTCGACAGGCCCTGTCAGACCTCTGTGGTTTCTGGTCACGGGTTTCGTTTCCCGACCGGGCGCGCCGACAGCCTTACCGACGCCGTCGCCGCGCGTCCAGTTACGAATGATTTTTGACGATTCAAGGGGCTCAGCCCTCGCGGGGCGCTGTCTGGACTGCGCCCAGCAGGTCGAGCAGGCGCTCGCGCCCGCCAGGCCCCAGCAGGCGGGCGTAGCGCTCCTCCACGGCGTATTGCGCCTGAAGCGCAGCCTTCAGCTTGGCGGCGCCTGCCGGAGTGAGGTGCAGCGCCACCGAGCGCCGGTCCAGGGGGCGGCGCTCGATCAGCCCCAGGCGCTCCAGCTCGTTGACCATGGCGACGAAATTGGTGCGCTGGATGCCCAGCGCCGCCGCGACCTCTGATTGCTTGAGCCCCGGGGAGGCGTCGATCACCACCAGGACGCTGAACTGGGCGGGCCGCAGTCCCAATCGGCCGACGCTGCGCCGGAAGTCCTCGAACACCGCGAGCTGCGCGCGGCGCAGCGCATAGCCAAGAAAGCCGCCGAGCGGGCCGATGACGAGATCCGCCGGAGCGCCCGCGAGCGGCGCCGTTGTCTCGGGCGACGCGTCCTCCGCGCGGGGGCGTCGCGCTGGCTGTGTGCGGCTCATGGGGGCCTGTTCTTTGAGCGCGGGCGTCGTCGCCCTGCTTGTTATGCAGCATAACAATGCCGGTCATTCTAGGGGCAGCCAAAGCCGCGGCGCAACCGGGCGGCCTGCCCAAAAGAAAAGGCCGGAGCGCGAGGCCCCGGCCAGTTGGCGCCAGACGGCGCGGGAGGAAGGCGGGGGACGGGCGGCGAGCCGCGTCCCGATGTCGAACTCGATTAGCCCCGGCCAAGCGACTCTAAGACATGAGGCCGGACCCGGAACGCCCCGGCGGGGCCTTCGTTCCCCAGGACTACTTCGGGGCCATGCGAAGGGCGCCGTCGAGCCGGATGACTTCCCCGTTCAGGAAGCTGTTCTCGACGCAGTGCATGGCCAGCGCGGCGAACTCGTCGGGCAGGCCCAGGCGGGGCGGGAAGGGGATGGCGGCGGCCAGGGAATCCTGCGCCGCCTGCGGCAGTTGCGCCAGCAGCGGCGTGAGGAACAGGCCGGGGGCCAGCGCCAGCACGCGGATGCCGAACTGCGCGAATTCGCGCGCGGCCGGCAACGTCAGGGCGACGACGCCGCCCTTCGAGGCGGCATAGGCCGCCTGTCCGATCTGGCCTTCGAGGGCCGCCACCGATGCGGTCGAGACGATGACGCCGCGTTCGCCGCCCGCCAGCGGCTCGATCTGCGTCAGCGCGGCGGCCATCAGGCGCATCATGTTGAACGTGCCGATGAGGTTCACGGTGATGACCTTGGCGAACTCGTCCAGCGTATGGGGCCCCTCGCGGCCAACGATCCGGCGCGCCACCGCGATGCCCGCGCAGTTCACCAGAATGCGCGCCACGCCCATATCGTCGGCGAGCTGCTTGAAGAACGCCTCGGCGCCGGCCGCGTCGGACACGTCCAGCGCATAGGCGCGTCCGCCGATCTCGGCCGCGACCTTCTGGCCCAGCTCCAGATTGCGGTCCACGATGGCGACCTTGGCGCCTGCCGCCGCAAGCCGGCGCGCAGTGGCCTCGCCCAATCCCGATGCGCCGCCGGTGACGACCGCGACATGTCCGTTCGGATTCATCTTCATCTCTCCTTCAGCGGCCGGATGTGCGCGTCTCATGCGCGAACGCGAGAGCCCTGTCCAAGGCCCCTGCAGCGGGTCCCCGCAGCGTCGCGCAGCCCGCGCTCTCGCAAATCCTGCGCCACGGCGTGGGCGTCTGGACGCATCTCCGCGTATTGTTATAGACAATAACAATGAGCCTGAGGCTGTCAAGAACCGGCGCCATGGACCTGGGCCATGGACTTGCGCCCCGGTTTGAGGCCATGAATGAGATGAACGGACCCGGCTGAGCCGGGCGGCGACAGGGACGAAACGGATGGCTGAAGTCTCGTTTGCGAAACAGATCGAACTCCTGAAGCTCGGCGCGGGCGAGACCTTCCATGGCGAGGGCATCCTGGCCGTCACCAAGGCGCTGCTGCAATCGGGCGTCACCTACGTGGGCGGCTATCAGGGCGCGCCGGTCTCCCATCTGCTCGACGTGATGGTGGAGGCCCGCGACCTCATGGGGGAACTGGGCGTCAACGTGCAGGCCTGCACCAACGAAGCCTCCGCGGCCGCCATGCTGGGCGCCTCCATCATGTATCCCGTGCGCGGGGCGGTCACCTGGAAGTCCATCGTGGGCACCAACGTGGCGGCTGACGCGCTGTCGAACCTGTCCTCCCCGGGGGTGATGGGCGGCGCGCTCATCGTGGTCGGCGAGGATTACGGCGAGGGCGCCAGCGTCATCCAGGAGCGCACCCACGCCTTCGCGATGAAATCGGCCATGTGGCTGATGGATCCGCGCCCCAACCTGCCCACCATCGTGCGCATGGTGGAGAAGGGCTTCCAGCTTTCGGAAGCCTCCAACGCGCCCGTCATCATGGAGTTGCGCATCCGCGCCTGCCATCTGCGCGGCACGTTCGTGGCGAGCGACAACGTGCGCCCGCGCATTTCCGGGCGCGACCTGCAGCAGCAGCCGGCTGATTTTCTCTACGACCGGCTTGCGCATCCCCCGGTGACCTACCGGCACGAGAAGCTGAAGTACGAAGTGCGCATGCCCGCGGCGCGCCAGTTCATCGTCGATCACGGGCTGAACGAACTCTTCGACGGCAAGCACAGGAACGTCGGCCTCGTGGTGCAGGGCGGGCTCTACAACACGCTCATCCGCGCCTTGCAGGAGATGGGCCTCGCCGATTCCTACGGCGAGACGGACGTGCCGATCCTGGCGCTCAACGTGGTCTATCCGCTCGTGCCGGACGAAATCGTGCGCTTCGCGACAGGCCGCGACGCCATCGTGGTGATCGAGGAAGGCCAGCCCGAATATATCGAGCACGAGGTCGGCACCATCCTGCGCCGCGCCGACTGCAACACGACGTTGCACGGCAAGGACGTGTTGCCCATGGTGGGCGAATACACGTCCGAGATGCTGGTCGCGGGCCTGCTGAAGGTTTTTTCGCGCCACATGCCGCAGCTTGACCTGTCCGGCGCCCAGGCCTTCGCGGCCAGCGTGGACGGCGTGCGGCGCGACGCGGCGCAGGCGCTCGCGGGCCCGTTGCCGCCGCGCCCGCCGGGGTTCTGCATCGGCTGTCCGGAGCGGCCCGTGTTCGCGGCGCTGAAATTGGCGGAGCGGGACGTCGGCAAGGTGCATGTGTCGGCCGACATCGGCTGCCACGCGCTGGCGACGTTCGAGCCGTTCTCGTTCGGCAACTCCATTCTGGGCTACGGCATGAGTCTGGCCTCCAGCGCCGGCGTGCAGGGGTTCTCCGCCAAGCGGCCCGTCGCCATCATGGGCGACGGCGGCTTCTGGCATAACGGCCTCCTGTCGGGCGTCACCTCGTCGCTGCTCAACAAGGGCGACCAGATTCTTGTCATCATGAAGAACGGGTACACGTCCGCCACCGGCACGCAGGACGTGATCTCCACGCCCACGTCAGCCTCCCGCCAGGCGGCCGAAGGCCTGAGCACCACGGCGAACGAACTCACCATCGAGAAGACCCTGAAGGGCATGGGCGTGCAGTGGATGCGCACCGTGCATAATTACAACGTCGGCAGCGTGCGCGACACGCTGCTGGACGCGATGAAGACGCCCTATGGCGGCCTCAAGGTCATCATTGCGGAAGGCGAATGCCAGCTTGAACGCCAGCGTCGCCTGCGCCCGATCCGCGCGAAGAAGCTCGCCGGCGGAGAGCGCGTCGTGCGCGAGCGCTATGGCGTGGACGAGGACACCTGCACGGGCGACCATTCGTGCATCCGCCTGTCCGGCTGCCCGACGCTGACCGTGAAGCCCTCGAGCGATCCGCTGAAGACGGACCCGGTGGCGCATGTCACCAACGGGTGCGTGGGCTGCGGCCTGTGCGGCGCGAACGCCCATGCGGCGACCCTGTGCCCGTCTTTCTTCCGGGCCGAAATCGTCTCGAACCCCACATGGTTCGACCGCGCCAAGGCTGGCGCCCGGCGCATGCTGACGCGGGTGGGTTGAGATCATGACGCAGGCGGCTCGCCCACTCACCTATCTCATCGCCGCGCTGGGCGGCGAAGGCGGCGGCGTCCTCGCCGAATGGATCGTCGAATGCGCCACGCGCGCAGGCCTTCCGGTGCAGGCGACCTCGGTGCCCGGCGTCGCGCAGCGCACGGGCGCGACGAGCTATTACATCGAGGTCATGTCCGCGCCCGATCCTGCCGGCCGGGCGCCCATCTTCGCGCTGGTGCCCTCGGCGGGGCGCGTGGACGTCGCCATCGCCAGCGAACTGCTGGAGGCGGGCCGCCTGCTGGAGCGCGGGTTCGTGTCGCCCGACCGCACGCTGTTCATCGCCTCCACGAGCCGCGTCTACACGACGATGGAAAAGATGCAGATGGGCGACGGCCGTTTCGACGGCGACAAGGTCCACGCCGCCGCGCAGGCCTTGTCGCGCCGATACGTCAGCATGGACCTTGACGCGCTGGCGCAGGCGAACGGCACCATCGTCAGCGCCGCCATGTTCGGCGCGCTGGCCGGGGCGGGCGCGTTCCCGTGGCCGCGCGAGCTTTGCGAAGAGGTCGTGCGCTCCGGCGGGCGCGGCGCCGGGCCCAGCCTGAAGGGCTTTGCGGCGGCGTTCGCCGTCGCCGCCCATCCCCCTGCGGCGCAGACCGAAGCCGCGCCCGCTCCTGCCGCCGCGGAGCCGCTGAAGACGGGCGCCGACATGGCCCATCTGCCCCAGGCCGTGCGCGAGGTCGTCGCCCACGGCGTCGCGCGCTGCATCGACTACCAGGACGAGGCCTATGGCGACCTGTTCCTGGAGCGCGTGCGCACGCTCGTCGCCAGCGCGCCCGCGCTGGACGATCCGCGCGTGGCCCATGCGCTGGAGGAAGGCGCGCGCCGCCTCGCCCTCTGGATGGCCTACGAGGACATTCCGCGCGTCGCCGATCTCAAGACCCGGAGCGCCCGCTTCGAGCGCATCCGCAAGGACGCCGAGATGCAGCCCGGACAGATCCTGAAGGTCGTGGAGTTCATGAAGCCCGGCGCGGACGAGATCGCCGCCATGCTGCCGGCCCGCGCGGGACGGTGGTTCATGGCGCGCGCAGATGCGGCGAAATACATCCCGCTGCTGGGCAAGGGGATCAATCTCTCCACCACCAGCGTGTTCGGCTACTGGCTCATGCGCGGGCTTGCGGCGATGCAGCGGGTGCGGCGTTCCTCGCTGCGCTACGGGGAGGAGCAGGTGGCCATCGAGCTATGGCTGACGGCGATGCGCAGCGCGCTGGCCCGCGCGCCGGACCTCGCCGGGGCGCTGGCGGAGCTGCCGCGCCTGCTGAAAGGATACGGCGACACGCATCTGCGCGGGCGCACCAATTACGCCGCCATCTTCAGCCGGATCGTGGAGCCCGCGCTGGCCTCTCCGGCGCCGTCCGACCATTCCGCCGCGCTGCGCAGGGCGGTGGCTGCCGCGCTTGCCGATCCCGAGGGCAAGACCCTGTCGGGCGCGCTGCAAGGCGCCGCCTGACGCCCGCTTACGCGACGGGCGTCAGGACCGCCCACATGTTGTCGCTCGTCGGCAGCTTGTCGACGAGGCGCTGGCGGGTGCGAAAGCCCGCCTTGGCGGCCATCTGGGCGAGCGATGTCGGGGTGAAGTAGTTCACGTGGTCGGGGAAGCGGAAGCCGCACCAGCCTGAGCCCATCACCACGCGGTTCAGCGCGGCGTAATTGGGCACTTTCACCACCACAAGACCGTCTTTCTTCACAAGCCCGAAGCAGCCCTTGAGCACCTCAAGGGGTTCGGCCTCGTGCTCGAGGTATGAGCGCATCACGATCGCGTCCATGCTGCCGGGCTCGAACCGGGAGAGCGCCTGGGTGGCCGGCGCCGTCACCACGAAGCCGCCCCGCGCCGAGAACGAGGCGTGCGCCATCGCGGCGAGTTCGCGGGAGATGTCGACGCCATGCGGCACGTAGCGCGGGTGCAGCGAAAGCAGGTAGCCGCCCGCGCCGCAGCCGATGTCGAGCACGTTTAGGCGCGGTTGCGCCTGGTTGGCCGTGTGCCGGTCGATGTAATGGACCGGGCTCTTCTTCCTGAACCGCGTGCGAAAGCGGGTCGCCAGCGACAGCCGGGTCTGCAGGGGCGTCTGCGCCAGCCGCTCCTGGATGAACGAGGGCTGCGCGTTCTCCCACGCGCCGTCTCCCTCCGCATAATGATCAAAACCCGCAGCCACCGGCAGGTACGTGAACCCGCAATCGTCGCAGGCGACCACCGCGAAGGTCTTCACCCGGTAGCGAGGGGTCGCGTTGCCGCTGTCGCACAAGGGACAGCGCCGGGGCGTCAAGGCCATGTCGTGAGCAGTCATCCGCGCCTCTGAACGTGCGATGCGCGTTCCTAGACCGGCAGGCGGATAAAGTCACGCTCAAGCTGGCGTCTATTCCGCCGCCATGGCGTGGCGCGCAGGGCCCTGCACGGTCGTGCGGCGCATGTCCCGCCGCCAGCGCTTGTCGTCGAAGGACGTGCCGCGGTGCATCGTGGTGCGATTGTCCCAGATCACGAGATCGCCCGGCGTCCACTTGTGGGCGTGCACGAAGCGCGCCTGGGTGGCGAACGCGGTCAGCTCCGCCAGCAGCCCCTTGCCCTCGTCCTCCGGCCAGCCAAGGATGCGATAGGCGTGGGAGGCCAGCACCAGCGATTTGCGCCCCGTGCGTGGATGGGTGCGCACCAGCGGCTGGGGCACGGGCGGAAAGGTATTCAGCTCGTCTTCGCGAAAGTCCGTCTTGGCGGCCAGCGCCCGCGAATACCAGACCGAGTGCTCGGCCTGGAGTCCGTCGATTCTGCGCTTCATGTCCTCCGGCAAGGCGTCCCAGGCGGCGCGCATGTCGGCGAATTCGGTGTCCGCGCCTTCAGGGGGCACCACGCGGCCGGTGAGCAGGGAGTACGTGGTGTCGGCGGCTACGAACGAGCGGTCCGTGTGCCACAACTTGTCCGCCTCGCGCCATGTACGGCGGCGGTCTTCTTCGGCCAGCACCGCGCCGTCCTCGTCGAGGTTGGAGATGTCGTACAGCTCCGCCCGCAGGCGCGGCTGTTGCCCGGGCTGGCGGCCGTGGTTGAGGGCGCGGGACAGTTCGCCCAACTGCTCGCTGAACGCCATCTGCTGTTCGTCGTCGAGGTTTTGCCCGCGCAGCGCCACCACGGCGTACGTGTCCAGCGCGGCCTCGATGGCGGCCGCGACCTGCGGGCCGTGATCGGCTTTCAGGTCGACGCCCTCGATCTCGGCGGCGAAAGACGGGTGAACGGGGCGCGCGACGATGCCCATGGGGGACTCCTCCAGACAGGTTTGCGCAAGTGTGGGCGGGCCCGCCGCTCGCGTCAACGGAGCGCGGCTTGCAATCGCCCGCAGAAGTCCCATCCTGCGTTCGTGAGCTTGGCTCCTCTCCCGGAGGCGGCATGAACCGGCGGCTTCTGTTGCGCTGGACGGCGACCCTGTTCGGCCTTGCGGCGATCGGCCTTGCGGGCTGGTTCGCCTTCACCCAGCCGCGCACCCTGCGCGTGGCGGTGGGGCCGGAAGGCTCGCAGCAGATGACGTTCATGCGCGCGCTGGCCCGCGCCATGGTGGAGACCCGGCAGGGCTTCAGGCTGGAGATAACGCCCACCGCCAGTTCCGCCGACGCGGCCCGGGCGCTGGACGCCGGCGACGTGCAGCTCGCGCTGCTGCGCAGCGACGATTCCACCTCCACGGAGGCGCGCTCCATCGTGGTAGTGCAGAAACGGCATGTCATCGTGGCCGCCCGTGCCGACCGGGGCGTGGGCGACGTCTCGCAGCTCGCAGGACACGTGATCGGCGTCGTGCGCGGCGAGTCGGACGACAACCGGCCGCTGGTGGAGCGCATCCTCGCCCATTACCGCGTAGGGCAGGGGGCTGCGGACCTGCGCGACGTGCCGATCCAGGCGGCGGGCGCCGCGCTTGCGTCCGGCGAGGTGGACGCGCTGGTCTTCGTCGCCTGGCCGGGCCAGCGGCTGCGGCGCATCATCGCCGACGTGGTGGAGCGCGAGAAGGTTCCGGTGGTCATCGCGGGCATCCCGGCGGCCGAGGCGCTGGCCTTCCGCTATCGCGATCTTGAAGCCGCGACCCTGCCGGCAGGCGTGCTGGGGGGAACGCCGGCGCTGCCGCCGCAGACGCTGCCCACAGTCGCCATCACCTACGAACTGGTCGCCAGCAGCGACATGCGCGACGCCGTCGCCACCGACCTCACCACCGCCCTGCTGGAGGCGCGCACGCGCCTGCGCCGCACGGAGGACAATTCGTTCGCGGTGGATACGCCCTCCATCGAGACGCAGCGCCGCTACATGCCGCACGCGGGCGTCGTCGCCTACGTGAACGACGACACCCAGACCTTCCTGGAGGAATACAGCGACCACATCTGGCTGACGCTCTTTTCCCTCAGCATCCTGGGCTCCTCCGTCATGGGATTCCTTGGCTGGGTGGGCCTGCGCGAAAGGCCCGACAGCGTCGGCATGACGCAGCATATGGCGGGGCTGGTGGACCAGCTCGACGCGGCGCGCACGCTGGCCGAGGTCGACGAGGTGGAGGAGGCGTTCGACGCCGTGCTGAAATCCCTGATCCGCGATTACGCCAACGGGGTCATCGATTCCAACGACGATTTCGATCCCACCCCGTGGATCGGCCTGTTCGGCAGGCTCGTGGACAAGCGCCGCGCCGCGCTCGGGGGCGTCTGACCCTCAGGCGAAACGCGCCACGACCGGCGCATGCAGCGAGCCGATGACCTCATCGGGCGCGGTCGCCTCGTCGATCAGGTTCTCGTTCAGGATCTCGACGCCGGCGCAATCGCGCGCCAGCGCCGGGGAGGCGAGGATGTGGTCGAGCAGCACCCGCCGTCCCGCGTGGATCACCGTGTGCCGGCGCCCGGGTTCGACGCGGGCCTCCAGCCGCTCCAGCCGGCGCTCGGCGAAGGCCGCGCTGTCGAGATCGTCCGCCGCGCCGCACAGGATGCGCGTCGGCGTCTCGTAGGAATCGGCGTTGAAATCGCCGCACACGACGATGCGGGCGTCAGGCTCGGCGTCGAAAAGTCCCTCCGCGAAAAGCCGCGCCTCCAGCGCCTGCGCCTGCCGCAATTGCGCGGCGAGGAACATGCCCTTGGCCCAGCCGGCGCTGCTGGTCCAGCGGCCGTCCTGCTTGTCGCCCGGCAGGTGGGCGGCGCGTGGGGCGCGCAGGTGCAGGTTGAGCACGTGCAACGGTCCTGCCGCCATGCGCGCCCGTACGTAGAGAATCGGGCGGTCGAATTGCGCGCGCACCGGGGCGTCCTCGCCCGGCGGCGTCCAATCCCACGCGGGCACGAGGTCGTGGTGAAGCTGGCGCGTCTCCTCGATGGGGAAGCGCGACAGGACAGCCAGATTGTGCACGTCCGCAGGCTCGCTTGAACCCGGCCTTGCGCTGGTGGCGCGGTGAAAGGTCGCGTAGGGCGTACCCCGCACCAGTTCGTCCAGCGGGGCGAAGCCGCGCGGCCCCTGCGGCGTCTCGCGCGGGGCGTTCACCTCCTGCAGGCAGAGCACGTCGGCGCGCAACGCGTGCAGCACAGGGCGAAGCGCGCCCAGCCGCTGGTCGAAATCGCGCGAGAAGCCAAGGTTCTCGGCGTTGAACGAAGCGATGGCGAACGTCATGGCGCCGGCTCCCTCGGGCCTTGGGCGACAGGTTGCCAAATCGGGCGGGGCGCCGCTAGTGTCCCGGCCAACAACTCACACCCGCCAGGGAGGCGCCCGTGTTCGCCCGGATCAACCATCTCGCGATCTCGACCGATTATTACGCCGTCAACGCGCGCTTCTATCAGGCGCTGTTCGGCATGAAGGCGTCCAACAACCAGCGCCCCGCGCGCGCCGCCCCGGTGGGCGACGGCCAGATCGGCCTCAACAACATTCCGCGCCGCGACGGGCGCCGCAGCGGCCTCGACCATTTCGGGCTGGAAGTGGACAGCATCCAGCTTGCGCTGGAGCGCATGGCGAAGTTCGACTCCACGCTGACCGCGGTGAAGCGCCCCTCGGTGCGGCCCAACGCCGCCTACAGCGCCCATGACGCCGACATGATCATCTTCGACCTCGCCGAGCGCAATTCCGGCAAGGCGCAGGACATTTTCGCTGAAAACAGCGGCGAACTGCCCCAGCGCTACATCAACCACATCGTGCTGCGCGTGCGTAATCCCGAGCGCAGCGCGGAGTTCTACTCCACGGTGTTCGAGCTGGCGCTCCAGAACGACCGCTCGGACGGCAATTACCGCCTCTCGGACGGGCGCGTCATGATGGTGCTCATGCCGTGGACCATGAACAATTTCATCGGCCACGACCCGCAGCCCCCGGCGCTCGATCATTTCGGCTTCAAGGTGGAGAGCGTCGAGGCGATCAAGAAGGAGATGATCGAACTCATCGGCTACAACCCGCAGATGGTGACCAAGCCCCTGGGCATCGGCGAGGAAGGCGAGGCGCGGCTCAGCGTGTTCAAGCAATGCCCCATCGGCGAGTTCCACCTGACGGACCTCGAAGGCGTCTACATCGACGTGAACGAGCGCTGAGGCCGGCCATGACCATGGCTCCCGCAAAGACTTCAAGTTCGATGCTGACAGACCCATCCACTTTCCCGGACGCGAAGCGATCCGGGATCCAGAGCCGCGCTCTCACAGCGGTCGCGGCGCTCACGGCGCTGGCCATCGCCACGCCCGGCGCCGCCGATTCCGTCTCGGACTTCTACGCCGGCAAGTCGCTCAACCTCATCATCAGCACAGGCGTCGGCGGCGGGCTCGACGCCAATGCGCGCCTCGTGGCGCGTCACCTGGGCGCCCACGTTCCCGGCAAGCCCTCCGTGGTGCCGCGCAACATGACGGGGGCGGGGCATCTCCAGGCCACCAACTTCATGTACAACCAGGCGCCGCGGGACGGCACGCACATCGGCGCGATCCTGCCCTCGTTCGCGCTCTACCAGATCATCGACGGAAAGGGCGCGCAGTACGATTCGCGCCGCTTCAACTGGCTGGGGGCCAGCGACGTCGACAACATGAACCTTTACGTCTGGAGCACGGCGGGGGTGAAGACCGTGGAGGACGCCAAGCGCAAGGAGGTGCTGATGGGCGCCACGGGCGCGGGCTCCTACACGGTGCTGTTCCCCACGCTGATGAACAACCTGCTGGGCACGAAGTTCAAGAACGTCGCGGGCTACAAGAGCACGAACGAAATCCACCTCGCCATGGAGCGCGGCGAGGTGCAGGGCAGGGCGGGGAATTTCTTCTCCAGCCTGAAGTCCGGCAACGCCGACTGGCTCCGCGACGGCAAGATCGACATCCTCGTGCAGATCGGCGCCGAGCGGGACCCGGACTTTCCCAACGTGCCGCTGCTGCACGAACTCGCCCCCAATGAGGAGGCGGCCCGCATCCTGCGCCTCTTCTCCGGCGAGATCGCCATGGGGCGCTCGTATCTGACGACGCCCGACGTGCCCGCGGACCGGCTCGCCGCGCTCCAGGCCGCCTTCGCGGCGACCATGCGCGATCCCGCGTTCCTCGACGAGGCCCGCAAAGCCTCCATCGACGTGCGTCCGCTGGGGCCGGAGCGGCTGAAGGCCATTCTGGACGACATCATGTCCACCCCGCCCGACCTGCTCGAGAAGGCCAAGGACGCGCGGGGGCGCTGAGCGCGGCCCTGATCGTTTCCGTCTCCCGCAAGGCTGCGCTATAAGGCTGGTGTTGACGCGGGCGCAAAACCCGGGCGCAATGCGGACTTGAGCGGAGGCGATCGCGATGGGCTACAACAGGCTGGACGCCAAGGACTGGGCGCGTGAACACATGCGCGGCATCTGGGCCGCCGCGCTCACGCCCTTCCGGCCGGACCTGTCCATCGACGAGGCCGGCCTTCGCGCGAACCTGCGCCACTGGATCGACGATCTGGGCGTCGACGGCGTCTTCATCGCCGGCAAGCAGGGGGAATTCTTCGCCCTCACGCTGGCGGAGCGCAAGCGCCTCATGGACATCGCCATGGAGGAGACCCGCGGGCGCGCCGGCGCCATCATGTCCTGCTCCGACCAGAACATGGACACGGTGATCGAACTCGCCATGCACGCCGAGAGCATCGGGGCGCAGAGCATCGTGGTGCACGCCCCCGTGCTGCACTTCCTGAAGGCGCAGGACGAGACGCTTTACGAATATTACAAATACATCGGCGAGCGCATCAACATCAGCATGGCCCTGTGGAGCCATCCGGACTCCGGCTATCTGATGAGCCCGGAGCTGTGCGCGCGGCTCGCCGACATCCCCAACGTCGTCGCCATCAAATACAGCGTGCCGCGCGAGATGTACGCGCGCCTGACGCACCTTGCGGGCGACCGGCTCATCGTGTCCACCGCCTCCGAGGAGGAATGGTTCGACAACATCGTGGAACTGGGCTGGAAGCTCTATCTGTGCTCGGCGCCCCCGTACCTTCTGCAAACGAAGCACGACCGGCGCATGCGCGATTACACGGACCTTGCGTTCGCGGGCCGCATCGAGGAGGCGCGCCGCGTGCGCGACAGCCTCGACCCCGTGCGCCACGCCATCAAGTCCACGACCCCGAAGGAAAAGCCGCAGGCGCATTCCAAATACTGGCAGGAGCTGCTGGGGCAGGCGGGCGGACCCGTGCGCCGCCCCATGCTGCAATTGACCGACGCCGAAAAGTCCGCCATCCGCGCGGCTTTCGAAGCGTGCGGACTTGGCGCCCCGGCCCGGCGCACGGACGCGGCATGACCATGGAGCGGACCATGCAGACCGGCCGACTGAAGGCGTTCAACTTCCAGAAGTGGATCGACGAGCACAAGCACCTGCTGAAGCCGCCCGTCGGCAACAAGCTCGTGTTCGAGGACGCGGAGACCATCGTGCAGGTGGTGGGCGGCCCGAACGCGCGCGCCGATTACCATGACGACCCGAGCGAGGAGTTCTTCTACCAGCTCAAGGGCGACATGGTCCTCAAGGTGATGGACGAGGGCAAGTTCTACGACGTGCCGATCCGCGAGGGCGAGGTTTTCCTCCTGCCCGCGCACGTGCGCCATTCGCCGCAGCGCCCCCAGGAGGGGTCCATCGGGCTGGTGATCGAATCCCGCCGCCCGCCCGGCTCGGTCGACGGATTTGAGTGGTTCTGCTTTGAATGCGGCACGCTTCTGAACCGCGTCGAAGTGACGGTTGAAAATATCGTCAACGATCTTCCGCCTCTCTACGAGGCGTTTTTCGCTGACGAGAAGAAGCGCACCTGTCCCGGTTGCGGCGCCCTGCATCCGGGCAAGAAGCCGCCCGAGGGCTGGGCGAAGCTGTAGCGATTGTCGTTCGGCGCTGTGCCGCACGGGTTTTTGAGATCAACTGGAGAAACGTGATGTCGTTGAAGGGGAGCATTTCGGCCGCGGCGCTTGCGCTGTTCATGGCGAGCCCTGCGTTCGCGCAGGCGCCGGTGAAGATCGGCATGATCACGACGCTGTCGGGACCCGGCGGTTACCTGGGCCAGGACGTGCGCGACGCGTTCAACCTCGCGGTGGAGCTCGAAGGCGGCAAGCTCGGCGGCGCGCCTGTGCAGGTGATCGTGGAGGACGACGCCCTGAAGCCCGGCCAGGGCAAGGAAATCGCCGAACGCTTCATGAAGACCGAGAAGATCAAGCTCCTCACGGGCATCATCTTCTCCAACGTCGCGGGCGCGGTGGTGCCGGACATTCTCGACAACGACGGCGTGTACGTCAGCCCGAACGCGGGGCCGTCCAACTTCGCCGGCAAGGAATGCCACAAGAACTACTTCGTCGTGTCGTGGCAGAACGACACGCTGCACGAGAGCGCCGGGCAGAACGCCAGGAACCTCGGCTACAAGAAGGCCTTCGTGCTCGCGCCGAACTATCAGGCCGGCAAGGACGCCATCGCGGGCTTCAAGCGCATGTTCAAGGGCGACGTCGCGGGCGAAATCTACACGCGCCTCGACCAGACTGACTTCGCCGCTGAAATGGCGCAGATTCGCGCCGCCAATCCCGACGTGGTGTTCCAGTTCCATCCGGGCGGGCTCGGCATCGCCTTCATGCGCCAGTATGCGCAGGCGGGCCTGCTGGAGAAGACCCCCATGGTGGTGGCGTCTCCCTCGCTCGACAGCGTCATCCTGAAGGCGGTCGGCGACGCCGCTGCGGGCGTCAACGTCTCCAGCCACTGGAACAGCGACTTCGACAACGCGGCCAACAAGAAGTTCGTGGCCGAGTTCCAGAAGAAGTACAACCGCCTGCCGACCTATTACGCCAGCCAGGGCTACGACACGGCGCTCTCCATCGCAGCCGCCCTCAAGGCGACCGGCGGCAAGGTGGACGACGTGGCGGCGTTCAGCAAGGCGATGGCCAAGGCCGACTTCCAGTCCGTGCGCGGCAACTTCAAGTTCGGCCCCAACCAGCACCCGGTCCACGACTGGTTCGCCCTGAAGGTCGAAAAGGGCGCGGACGGCCAGCTCGCGCTCGTCACCAAGGGGAAGGTGCTTGAGAACCATGGCGACTTCTACGCCAAGGATTGCAAGCTCTAGGCTCCTCACGCACGCGCTTGCGGCGAGGGTTTCAGGCGCGATGCCGGCAAGCCGATCCACTTTCCCGGACGCGGAGCGATCCGGGACCCAGGGGCCCATGCGCGAACCTCGCTGCTCTGGGTCCCGGGTTCCGCGACGCGGCCCCGGGAAAGTGGAGCCTCTCGGGGCTCAAGATACATCCGTCCGCCCTCAGGTTTTGTGAATGCCCCTTCTCATTGAACAGGCCCTCAACGGCGTGCAGCTCGGCTTCATGCTGTTCCTGCTCGCCGCAGGCCTGACGCTGATCTTCGGCATCATGGGCGTGATCAATCTCGCGCAGGGGTCGCTTTACATGATCGGCGCCTACGCGACGGCGGCGGTGGCGGCCAAGACGGGTTCGTTCCTGCTCGCGGCGCCCGCCGGGCTTGCGGCCGCGGCGCTCGCCGGCATGTCGATGGAATATCTCGTGGTGCGGCGGCTCTATGCGCGCGACCATCTCGACCAGGTGCTGGCCACCTTCGGGCTCATCCTGTTCTTCAACCAGCTCACCACGATCCTTTTCGGCCGCCAGCCTCTGTTCGTCGAGATTCCGCCGTTCCTGAACGGCTCCGTGCCCATCGTGGAAGGGCTGCGCTATCCCGTCTACCGGCTCGCCATCATAGCCGTGGGCCTTGCGACCGCGATAGCGCTCTACGTGCTCATCGCCCGCACGCGGCTCGGCATGCTCATTCGCGCGGGCGCCACGAACCGCGACATGGTGCGCGCGCTGGGCGTCGATATCCGCCTGCTCTACACGGTCCTGTTCGGCGTGGGCGCCATGCTGGCGGGACTGGCGGGCGTGATGGCCGGGCCTATCCTGTCCGTGCAGGTGGGCATGGGCGAGCAGGTGCTCATTCTCACCTTCGTGGTCGTGGTCATCGGCGGCGTCGGCTCCATTCGGGGCGCCTTCGTGGGCGCGCTGGTGGTCGGCGTGGTGGACACGCTGCTGCGCGCCGTGCTTCCCGGTCTCCTGCGCCAGCTCATGAGCAGCGGCTCGGAGGCGGACGCGCTGGCCTCGGGCCTCTCCGCAATGGGCGTCTACATGCTCATGGCCATCGTGCTACTCATTCGGCCGAAGGGCCTGTTGCCCGCCCATGGCTGATCCGTCGAACAAACCCGCCAGGCCCCTGCTGTCCAGCGTCAGGCGCAGGCTGCTCGTCGCGCTGCTGCTGGTGGGGCTCGTGGTGTTGCCCTATCTCGCCAGCCTCGCCGGCCAGCCCGCGCTGGTGTCGCTGGCGACGCGCATCGTGATCCTCGCCATCGCGGCCGCGAGCCTCAATCTCGCGCTGGGATACGGCGGCCTCATCAGCTTCGGGCACGCCGCCTGGTACGGCGTCGGCGCCTACGTGGTCGGCGTCCTTTACCGGCACTTCGTCACCGGCGATCTTCTGTTCGGCCTGCCGCTGGGCACGGACCAGTTGCTGATAACGCTGCCCGCCGCGATCCTCGTCAGCGGCCTGTTCGCGGCGGGCTTCGGGGCCCTGTCGCTGCGCACCAGCGGCGTGCAGTTCATCATGATCACGCTGGCGTTCGCGCAGATGATCTTTTTCTTCTTCGTCGCCCTGAAAGCCTATGGGGGAGACGACGGCCTGATCGTGCGCCGCCGCAACGCGCTGCCGTTCGTGGACACGCGCGACTCCGCGACGTTCTACTGGGTGTCGCTGTTCTTCGCCGTGGCGTGGTTCGCCTTCATGGGGCGCGTGGTGCGCTCCCGTTTCGGCAAGGTCCTGGCGGGCGTGCGCCAGAGCGAACGGCGCATGGCGGCCATCGGCGTGCCGACCTATCGCTACAAGCTTGCGGCCTTCGTCATTTCCGGCATGGGCGCGGGGCTTGCGGGCGCGCTCATGGCCAACCACGCGCGCTTCGTCAGCCCGGACATGCTGCACTGGACGCAATCGGGCGAGTTCATGATCATGGTCATTCTCGGCGGCGCCGGCACGCTGCTGGGCCCCGCGCTGGGCGCGGCGGTGCTGATCGGGCTGGAAACGCAGCTCGCCGCATGGACGGAGCACTGGCAGGTCATCCTCGGCCCTCTGCTGGTGCTGATGATCCTCTTCACGCGCGGCGGCCTCTCAGGCCTGCTTGGCCTGCTGCGAGGAGGCGGCAGATGAGCGAGCCCCTGCTGCGCGTGCAGCGCCTGTTCAAGCGCTTCGGCGGCGTCAGCGCCACCGACGACCTGTCGCTGGACGTGCGCCCCGGCGAGGTGCACGCCCTCATCGGCCCCAACGGCGCGGGCAAGACGACGTTCATCGGCCAGCTCATGGGCGAGATCGCGCCCGATTCCGGCGCCATCCATTTCGGCGGGACGGACATACGCGCCCTCTCGACGCCCGCGCGCGTGAAGCGCGGACTCGCGCGCACCTTCCAGATCATCGAACTGCTGCTGGAGGAGACGGCCCTCGACAATGTGGCGCTGGCCGTGCAGGCCGGCCAGGGCCATTCCTTCCGCTTCCTGGCGGACGCGTCGAAAGACAGGAGCCTGCGCGCGCCCGCCCTCGATTGCCTGGCGGCCGCCGGGCTGGCCGGGCGGGCGCACACGCTGGCGGCGGAGCTGTCCCACGGCGAGCACAAGCAGCTTGAACTGGCCATCGCGCTGGCCACGAAGCCCCGCCTGCTGCTGCTGGACGAGCCCATGGCGGGCCTCGGGGCGTCGGAAAGCCGCCAGATGGTCGAGGCGCTCAAGCGCATGAAGGGCGACGTCGCCATGCTGCTGGTGGAGCACGACATGGACGCGGTGTTCGCGCTCGCGGACCGCATTTCCGTGCTCGTCTACGGCCGCGTCGTGGCCTCCGGCGCGCCTGCTGAAATCCAGGCGGACCCGCAGGTGAAGCTCGCTTATCTGGGCGAGGGTGACGCCTGATGCTGCGTGTTGAGAACCTCGAAGCCGCTTACGGGCGCAGCCAGATCCTGTTCGACCTGTCGCTCGAGGTGGGGGAGGGCGAGTTCGTCACCCTCATGGGCCGCAACGGCATGGGCAAGACCACGACGATCCGCGCCATCATGGGCCTGTTGCCCGCGCGCGGCGGACGGGTCACGTTCGACGGGCGCGACATCACCGGCGCCGCCCCCGAGACGGTGGCGAAGCTCGGCGTCGGCCTCGTGCCGGAGGGGCGGCAGATTTTCCCCACTCTCACGGTGCGCGAAAACCTCATCGCCACGGCGGCGGACCGCTTCGGCCGTCCGGATCCATGGACCCTCGACCGGGTGGTGGCGCTGTTTCCGCGTCTCGGCGAGCGGCAGGCCCAATGGGCGCGCACCCTGTCAGGGGGCGAGCAGCAGATGCTCGCCATCGGCCGCGCGCTGATGACGAACCCGCGCCTGCTCATTCTGGACGAGGCCACCGAGGGGCTCGCGCCGGTGATCCGGGCGGAAATCTGGACGTGCCTTGAGGCGCTCAAGCGCGGCGGGCAGTCCATTCTGGTGATCGACAAGACCGTGACGGCGCTTCGCCGCCTTGCGGACAGGCATCATGTGATCGAAAAAGGCCGTACGGTGTGGAGCGGCGACGGCGACGCGCTGGACCGCGATCGGGAGAAGGTGAATGGCTGGGTCGGTCTCTGATCGCACGCTCGTGGACGTCGAGGCTTCAGCCCGGGGGCAGGGGGCGCCGGCGCTGGCCCATGCGCTCGCGCAGGTGTTCCGCAAGCTCGTCGCCGCCGGCGCCGCCCCGCCGCACCTCGTTTCCGTGACCTTCTCGGGCGACGATCCCGGCGCGCTGCATCCGGCCCGGCCCGAGATCCGCCGCGTCTGGTGCGAGGCCTTCGGGGGCTTTCGCCCGCAGATCAGCGTGCGCTACGCGCCAGGGGATTCCGTGAGCGTCCACGCGCGCGCCGAGCCGCCCGCGTCCCCGCCGCCCTCCGCCCCCGTGTACCGGGGCTACGACGTCGCGGAGGTCGCCCGTCAGATGAGCCCGCGCGGGCAGGTCGCCGACATGGGCGCGGTCTTTGCGAAATGGACCAGCGACGGCGCCGCCGCCCGCGCGCAGCACGCCGGGCTGGACATCGCCTATGGCCCAGAACGCGAGCAGACGCTGGACCTCTACCGCCCCGTGGGCGTCGCGCGCCCGCCCGTCTGGGTGTTCATCCACGGCGGCTACTGGCAGGCTTCGTCCAAGGACCAGCACGCGCAGTTCTGTTCCGGGATGCTGAAGGCGGGCTTCGCGGTCGCGAACATCGACTACGGGCTCGCGCCCGAGACGCCGCTGGCGCGCATCGTCGAGCACACTCGCGCCGCGCTGTCGTTCCTCGTGCGCGAGGCGGACAACCTCGGCGTCGACGCGTCGCAGATGCATGTGGCTGGCCATTCTGCGGGCGGGCATCTGGCGGCCTGCATGGCGTGCGATCCCCACGCGCCGCCCGTCAGGTCCGCCCATCTGCTGTCGGGCGTGCTCGATCTTGAGCCGCTCCTGCATCTGCCCATGGGACGCATCCTGGGGCTTCAGTCGCCCAACGACGCGGCGCGCCTCTCGCCGGTGAAGCTCGCCCCACGCAACGGCGCCCGCGTGGCGCTGGCGGTCGGCGGCAAGGAGAGCGACGAGTTCAAGCGGCAGTCGGCCGACCTCGCGCGCCTGTGGGGCGCGCCCGGTCCGCTGATCGTGAAGGGCGCAAACCATTTCGACCTGCTCGACGGGCTGATCGAAGGCGCGTTGCTGCAACAGGCGCTCGGCCTCTGCCGGGGTTGACGCGCCGGCTCCTCCGCAAGAGTCGGGGCAGCTAAGCGGCCGATCCGCGGCAAACTGATGAGTTCAATGGAGAATTCGGCGCGCGCCGACGAGCCGCCGCGGCCGTGGCGACTCAGATAATCGTTTCAGTGATGGCGCCCGTCACCAAAGTGGCTTCGACAGAACTTTTCATCGCAGGCGCTCCGTATCCTAACATGTCGCAAACATAGGCTGAAAGGCTTACAAATTCAATCTCCAACGGCGCTCGCGCTTCCGGTATCCACCGCCGGCACGGGCGGCGCAGTCTGCCTGCGCACCAGCGTCAGGGAGAAGCCCTGGTCGGGAAGTAGCAACGAACTTGCCTTGAGGGCCGTATATTCGTGTGGCTGCAAATGCTTGCCCTCCCCCGCCACCGTCTGGAACAGCCGCCGCCCACCATTGTCCTTGAACGCGATGATGAGATCGTCGGCTCGATTGTCGATGGCCACGTGGAGTTCCCGAACGACGTAGGGCGACAGGAAGGCGAGCACGGGATCGCTGTCGAGGCGCCATTTGAGGACGCGGCGACGATTCACTTCATAGCGCCCGCTACCGGCAAGAAGATGCGTGGTGATTTTTGATTTATCAGTCTCTTGCGAAACGCTGGGGTTCTTCTGCTCAGGCCAGATGGAGCATTCGACTTCCCTGATGGAATAGTCGTTCATGCTCAGGCCTGAATCCGGCGTCGACTCCGTCACCCACTCGATGGGATCGTTGTTCTTGAAAGGAACGATCACGATCTCCTGGATATCGGTCACTTCGATGATCTGGTGCGATGGCTCGGCCCAACAAACTTCAAGCCTTCGATTCAGTCGCCGGATGTAGAACTTCTGCTCATACGTGAACGTCTTGGCGATGGCCTGCTCGAGTTCGCTCGCCAGCGCCTGCCTGCCTGCGTCCCCAGCGCCGGTCAGGTCGGACGGGCGCAGGAAAGGCAGGTAGATCATGCGCGTCAACGCGCGCCAGACCTCTGCCCGCTCCTTGTCGCTTCGGCGCTCCAAACCCTCGGGACCGTAAGCGACCGCGGCGACAGCGTTCAGGAAAACGCCCTCAGTCGCCATGATCTTGATAACCGCTCCTGAAATTCCGCCCCCGAGCGCAGCCGTGCCCACAGCTCCAAGGAAGTCCGCCGCCCGGTTGAGGAAGGTCGGGCTTTGAACGTCGCCGGGACTCCCCCAGACCAACTCCGCGAGAATGCACGCTATGCCGAAGACCAGCATGGCGCCGATAATGACGGCCCCTGTTCGGGCGACGATCCAGCGCCAAGCATGATTGAGCAATTCTGCCCCCTGAAATGAGATGGGCGAAAATGAATGCTCCGATCATGTCCCAGCCCTGTGGCAAGTCAAGCTTGCTGCGCCCCGCTCGGATGGAGCCAACAAGACCCGTCACCCCGTCAGCACTTGCACCCGGTCCCCTGCGCCGCCCGCCCTGCGTTGGAGCCTTGGGGCGATTTCGGCGAAGACCGTTCGGCAGAGGGCGGTCACCATATGGACGCTGGTGTCTTCGCGCTCGCGCACCCAGATCGTGTTGATGCTGCGCATGGGCGTCACGTCTGGAAACGTCACGATCTCCACGTCGTTCTCGTCGATGCCTGCGCACAGCATGCACATCGGCGTGGTCGCCGCCCAGCCGGCGCCGCTGGTCACGAGATCGAAGAGGGCGACGGAGGAGTCGAATTCGAGATTGCCGCGCGTGCGCACGTCGAAGCGCTCGAACTGGTGGCGCACAATGCGGCCCAGGCGCCTGCGCGTGCCGTAGGCGATGAAGTCGAGATCCTGCGCCATGGCGTTGATCTCGTCCCAGTCGCGCGGATGGGGCCGGCCTTTCGGCAGCACCATCACGACCGGTTCGGCGAGCAGCGGCTCGGTCGCGAACGTCGCCTCGTCTTCGATCTGCTCGCTGGAGATCACCATGTCGAGCTCGCCGCGCAGCAGTTCGGGCAGCAGCGGATGCGTGGTGCCGCTGGTCACAGATAGCGAGCCGACGGAGCGCGACAGGCGGCGCACCAGGTGCGGCAACAGGGCGGAGGCGACGGACTCGATGATGCCGAGCCGCAATTCGGGAATGTCGTGGCGCTGATAGCGCTGCAAGCCGGCGCGAATGTCCTCGATCTCGCGCATCAGCGCGCGGCCGCGCTTGCGCAGATATTCGCCGCCCGGCGTGAGGCGAGGCGGCCGCACCGTGCGGTCCATGAGCGTGAGGCCGACGTCGCGCTCGAGCTTCTGGAGGTGTTGGGAAACGCCGGCCTGCGTCAGCCCCAGCGCGGCTCCGGCGGCCGTAAGGCCGCCTTTCTCGCAAATCGCCAAAAAGATCTCGATGCCGCGAAGGTCCAAGGTGTGTCCGCCAGCGCCGGCGCGAAAGCCGCGCCGGATCAGTTACAAAGCAAGCGTCGTGCCGTGGCTCAGGCGGACGACACCAGCCGCAGGCCGGGGCTGGCGGGCGTGGCCGCCCCGCCCTTGGGCAGGTTGGGGAAGAGGTCGTACGCGAGGGTCTTGAGATAGGCGAGGATCTCCGCCGTGGGCATAACGTCCGCGTATTTTGCGTGCATGTCGCACAAGTTTATGGCGTGGCTGGCCTGCGAACGGTCGAAGCAGCCTTCCTCGGCGACCGCGACGCGGAAGTTCATGCTGAAGGCGTCGATCACCGTGGCCCGCACGCAGCCAGACGTGGTCGTGCCGGTGACGATCACGCTGTCGGCGCCCAGCAGTTGCAGATAGGCCGCCAGGTTGCTGCCGAAGAAGCCCGAGGGCTTCTGCTTCAGGATCACGAGATCCTGCGGTTGCGGGGCGATGTCGGGAATGATCGCGTTGGCGTCAAGCTCGTTGTTGAAGCGCGGCACGGACTCGCCCGTGCGGCTGTTCTTCCAGGCCCACGAGCCGATGTCCCAACCGTCCTCGCGCGTGACGCCTGTGGTGTAGATGACCGGCAGCTTGCGCTCGCGGAAGGCCTCTCCCAGCGTCTTGATCGCCGCAATGGCTTCCCAGCTTTCCTCCCCGCACGAATTGCTCCAGCGCTTGATGGAGTCGAGGATCGGCTCCGGCTTGTCGCCCGCGAACCCGTAGCTCACGTCGATGACCAGCAAGGCGGGGCGTTTTCCAAAGCCCCCTTTTGCGCCGAAGCCCGAAGCCTTGAAGACCTGCTTGTCACGCTCCGTCAGATAGCGGTCCCAGATCCGCTCCCCGCTCTTGCCGTCGTTCATGATGCGCTCCTTACGAGTCGATGATGGATGGGCTCAGTAGTTGACGGCCTTTGCGGGCTCGGGCGTCGCGCCCTTGGGCAGGTCGAACAGGCCCAGGGGGAGCGTGTCGAAGAAGGACAGGACCTCCGCCGTCTTCACAACGTCCGCGTACTTTGCGTTCATGTCGCACAGGTTGATGGCGTGGCTCGCCTGCGAACGGTCGAAGCAGCCTTCTTCGGCCAGCGCGACGCGGAAGTTCATGCTGAAGGCGTCGAGGCAGGTGGCGCGCACGCAGCCCGAGGTGGTCGTGCCGGTGAGGATCACGCTGTCGCAGCCCAGCAATTGCAGGTAGCTCGCCATGTTGGTGCCGAAGAAGCCGGACGGCTTCTGCTTGTAGATGACGATGTCCTGCGGGGCGGGCGCGATGTCGTCCACGATGCGGTTGCCGTCGAGGTTATTGGCGGCCACCTTGGGCTTTTCGCCGCCGCGGCTGTTCTTCCAGCTCCAGGAGCCGGAGTCCCAGTTGTCGTCGCGGCGAACGCCAGTCGTGTAGATGACCGGCAGCTCCTTCTCGTGCGCCTTGTCGATGAGCGAGCGGATGGCGGCGACCGCCGGCCAGCTCTCCTCGCCGCACGAATTGCGCCATTTCTTGATGGATTCAAGGATCGGCTCCGGCTTGTCGCCGCAGAAGGCGTAGTTCACGTCAATGACGAGCAGGGCGGGGCGCTTGCCGAAGCCGCCCCGGGCGCCGTAGCCGGAGACTTCGAATACCTGCTTGTCGCGCTCGGTGAGGAATTGGTTCCAGATGGGCTCGGACATGCTGTGCTCCTTTGGCTTGGTGAAACGATGCGCGTCCGCCGTTCGCTGGACGCAGGTTCCCGGTCGCGTCCGGCTGACCGGACGCGGGATGGCGTTGGCGAAAGCCCTTGGGGCGATGGGCGGCCGGGCGGCGTGAAGCCGCCAGGCCGCGCGGCTCAGTTCTTCAGCGACGCGAGCGTCGAGCGGACGAACTGCATGTCGATGATGTCGTCGTACGGCACGGGCTTCTTGAGAATGCCGGCCTCTAGAACAACGGACTCGCCGGTCTTCCAGGAGTCCGCCGAGATCATGCCGTCCTTGCTCCACATGGAATCGGCGAACGAGCGGTCCAGCGTCGCCTTCAGGTCGTCCAGCGCCATGGTGGGGAACTCCTTCTTGGCCACGGCGGCGGCTTCTTCACGGTTCGCGTCCGTGTACTTCAGCCCCTTGACGACGCCGCGCACGAAGGCCGCGACGGTTTCCGGCTCGTTCTTGATGGACGCGGCGCGGATGTTGAGCGTCGAATACGCGTAGGGGCCAAGCTCCTTCGGCACGTTGAAGATCGGCTCGCTCCAGATCCCTTCGACCACGCCGCGCGTCAGCAGCGGCTCGGTGGTGACGCCGACCTCCGCGCCGCCCGCCTTCACGGCGGCCAGGATGGCGCCGTTGGTCATTTCCTTCAGGGTCACAGTGGATTTGGGATCGAGGCCCCACTTGGACGCGAGATAGCGGGTGATCGAGTTGGGCGTGCCGCTGTAGAGCCCGGTCGCGATCGTCTTGCCCTTCATGTAGGACGCGATGCTCTCGCCCGGCTTGGGCTCCATGCCTTTCTTGGCGACGAAGTAGACGTTGCCGCGATCCACGACGTTGACGACGCCCCGCAACTCGCCGCCCTTCACCTTCGCGAAGGCGTTGTGCTCGGGCCCGCCGATGAACGCGAAGGCCTGGCCGGTGAGCACCGCGTTGGTGTGGCCGGACCCGCTTTCCACCGTGAGGATCTTCACGTCGAGTTTCTCGGCGTCGAAGAAGCCCTTCTGGATAGCGACGTAGAGGGGAAGGTAGCCCGTGCCGTGCGTGGGCTCGGCGACGATGAGCGTCTTGCGCTCCTGCGCCAGCGCCCCGGAGGCGACGCCGCCCATGAGGACGAGGCTGAGGGCAAGACGTCGGCTGATGGCGTTCATGTTGAAGCTCCTTGGCTGGAAAGCGTTCACGGGAGAGTGCGGTTCAGCGGACGACGCCCTTGCGCAGGACCTTTTCGAGCCATGCGACGGCGACGTACATCAGCATCGACAGGGCCGAGAGCACGAAGACCGCGACCCAGACGAGCGAGATTTCGTAAGTTGATCCTGCGTAGAGGATGGTGCGGCCGAGGCCATGCTGGGAGGCCACGAACTCGCCCACGATGGAGCCTGTCAGCGCCAGGCCGATGTTCACGCGCAGGATCGAGATGATCCACGGCACGCACGAGGGGGCCACCAGCTTGGTGAACACCTGCCAGCGGCTCGCGCCCAGCGAGTAGAAGAGGCGCTCCTGGTCCTTATCGACCGCCTGCACGCCCGAATAGGCCGTGAGGGTGGAGACGATGAGCGTCAGCGCGGTGGCGATGGCGACCTTCGAGGACAGCCCCATGCCGAACACCAGGATGATGAGCGGCGCCAGGGCCAGCTTGGGGATCGATTCAAGGCAGATGATGTAGGGCTGCATGATCGCGGCGTAATTGCGCGACCACCAGAACGACATGCCCAGCAGCGCGCCCGCCGACGTGCCGATCACGAAGCCCATCAGGGTGGAGCGGAACGTGTAGGCGATGTCCACATAGGCGGCGCCGGAGTCGAAGAAGATGAGCCCCGTCTCCCAGATGGCGCTGGGACGCGACCAGAAGAAGGCGTCCACGAGCCCGAACGCCGCGCCCGCTTCCCACAGCAGCAGGAAGCCGACGAGGAACGCGACCTGCACGGCCACCAGCGCCCAGGTGGGCCAGATGGTCTCCACCGGCAGGCGGCGCGTCACCTTGCGCTGGGGGGTGGGGCCCGACTTGGCGCGCAGGCCCGGCAAGGACCAGAGGCTGCGGCCGGGGAGTGTGGTGCTCTTGGTGTTCATCGTGGGGCTTCCGTTTTGGAGGACCGGAACTCAGGCGGCTTCCGCAGGCGCGGCGGCGCCGTGCAGCAGGTCGAGGCAATATTTCTTCATGGCGACGAAGCGCGGCGTGCTGACCAGCGAGCGGTCGCGCGGGCGCGGCAGGTCCACCGGCATGCGGTCGATGACCCGGCCCGGCCGGCTCGCCATCACGTAAACCTCGTCGGAAAGGAACACGGCTTCTTCCACGTCATGGGTGACGAAGATCACCGTGCGGCCGAAGTCGCCGAACAATTGCAGCAGCCATTCCTGCATGCTCGCCTTCGTCTGCGCGTCCAGCGCCCCGAAGGGTTCGTCCAGCAGCACCACGTCGTTGTCGACGAGCAGCGTGCGCAGGAGCGCCGCGCGCTGGCGCATGCCGCCCGAGAGCGAGGAGGGATAGCGCATCTCAAACCCGCCAAGTCCGTATCGCTTGAGCAGGGGCGCGGCGCGTTCGCGGCCTTCCGCCAGCGGCACGCCGCGGATCTCCATGCCAAGGGCGACGTTGTCGAGCACCGTGCGCCAGGGCAGCAGCAGGTCCTTCTGCAGCATGTAGCCGACCTGGCCGATCATGCCGGTGGCGTCGCGGCCGTCGATCAGCACCTTGCCGGAGGAGGGCGGCTGAAGCCCCGCGACAATATTGAAGATCGTGCTCTTGCCGCAGCCCGACGGGCCGATGAGGGAAATGAAGCGTCCGCCCTCGATCTCCAGATCCAGCGGCGCGAGAGCCGTGAACTCCTGCCCGTCGGTCTTGAAGACCATGGACACGTCGTTGAGCGCGAGTTTCGCGTTGGCCATCCCTGTCTCCATAAGCCCGATTGAGGACCGCTCGTTTGAGCCGACAGGGGATATGCACCCGCCGTGCCAACGGGATGTTTTTTAGTAATTTCAATCGTTTGCTGTAAAATCCATGGCCGCGGGCCATCGTCGGCGGCTCGCGCCGCCCCGTGGCGGGCCTAACCGGGCGCCCCGGCGGGCCAGGATGCGCGCATGCGCGCGCACGCTGGAGCCGGCCCGCACGGGCCTTCGGCGCCGCTGCGCGGGCCTTATCGAGACGTTAACGCGATGTTACGAGGGGAAATGGGGCTGGATCACAGCCCCTTATATTGCGCTGCACAAATGCAAGGCGCCTTGTGCCTCGCCAACGCGCCGCCGCTTACAGCGCCGCGAACGCGGCCTTCAGGCGGGGGTAGGCCTCGAGAGCGTTTTCATAGAGCACCCGCGGCGCGGCTTCGCCCTGGAGGGGGCGGGGCAGGGCGTCCAGCCCGTCGAATTGCCAGTGCGGATAGTCGGTTGAGAACATCAGCATCCGGTCGGAGCCGAGCTGGTCGATCACGTCGCGCAGCATCTCCTGCGTAGGCGGCGCGTCCACGGGCTGAAGCGTGAAGCGCACGTGCTGGCGGATGAACTCCGCCGGGGTGCGGTCCACCCAGGGGACTTCGGCGCGCACGCCTCGCCACGTCTTGCCTGCGCGCCACATGAACGCGGGGAGCCAGGACCAGCCGGATTCGGCGAACACGAACCGCAATTCCGGGAACTTGGACAGCGCGCCTTCCGCGATGAGGCTGAGCAGCTGGTTCTCGAACGCGGCGGAGTTCGCCACGTACTCCTCTATGTAATAGGATGGCCACCCGATGGAGGTGGGCGCGTGGCGATAGCCGCTGCCCGCATGGACCGCCACCGCAAGGCCGTTGCGGTGCGCGGCCTCGTAGATAGGCCAGTAGAAGCGGCGCCCGAGCGTCATTTCGCCCATGCACAGCATCTGCACGCTGACGAACCGCTCGTCCTTCGCGACGCGCTCGATCTCCGCCACGGCGAGCTGCGGGTTCTCGGAGGGGATCAGGATCGAGGCCCGCAGGCGGGGATCGCGGTCCAGCCATTCGCGCGCCATCCAGTCGTTCAGCGCGGCGCAGAACACCGCCGCCATGTCCTCGCCGTGAAAGAGCTGCGCGCCGTGCAGGCTGTTGCAGATGGCGAAGGTCGTGCCGAAGGGGTCAAGCGCCTGCGTGGTGAGTTGCGCGACCTGCGTGGCGACGTCCGGCGCGGGTTGCGCCCAGTCGGGCCGGCGCGTCAGGGGCGCGTTCGCCGGGTAGCTGGTGGGGTTGAGCTGAAGCCTGTCGATGCCGCGCACCGTCAGCATCTCGCGCCAGTAGGAATTGAGATAGGGCGCAAGCGCCTTGTTGCTGGGCGCGGGCGGGTGGAGATCGCAGTCGATGGTGGGATGGCCGTAAAGCCCCGGCCGCGCCATGATGGGCGCCTGCGTCTCGCTGGTCAAAGAAAACCTCCCTGATTTGGCGCGATCATGCCTTTCGCGGCGCCGGCGCACAAGCGTTCGCGCGCATTTGGTGGAAGCCCGCGCGCGCGCTATATTCAGCGTCAGAAAACAAGGGGAGGATGTGACGTGAACGTCGCCATCGACCAGCGCGCTGTCCGGGATGGAGCCGCAAGGCTCCGCTTCGTCGATTGCGACATACACCCGGCCATGCGCTCGCCGGCGGATCTCGTCCCCTTCCTGCCCCAGCGCTGGCGCGACCATTGGGCCCGCTACGGCAACCATTCGCGCGAAATGTATTCGGACACCATCGGCTATCCGCGGATGGTTGCCGCCATCGCGCGCAACGACGCCTGGCCGCCCGGCGGGGCGCCTCCGGGTTCGGACCTCGCGTTCATGCAGCGCCAGCATCTGGACGCCTACGGGGTGGAGGCGGGCGTTCTCGTGCCGCTGTCCACGCGCGGGCCCGAGCAGCGAAACCTCGACTTCGCCGCCGCCATGTGCACGGCGCTGAACGATTGGGTGGCGGCGACCTGGCTTGATCCCGAGCCGCGCCTGCGCTCCTCCATGCTGGTGCCCCATGAGGACGCGCCCGCCGCCGTGCGGGAGATCGAGCGCCGCGCGGGCGATCCGCGCTTTGTGCAAATTCTCCTGTCGCCCCGCTCGTCCGAGCCGCTCGGGCGCCGGCGCTACTGGCCGATCTTTGAAGCGGCCGAACGCGCCAACCTGCCCATCGCGCTGCATATCGGCGGCATCGGCGGGCACGCGGTCTCAAGCTCCGGCTGGGTGTCGTACTACTTCGAGGAGCATCACTCGAACGTGCAATCCATGCAGGCCCTCGTGACGAGCTTCGTCATCGAAGGCGTGTTCGAGCGCTTTCCCAACCTGCGGGTGGTGCTCATCGAGCCGGGTTGCGCGTGGGTTCCCCCGCTCGCCTGGCGCCTTGACAAGACGTTCGAGCGGATGCGCGACGAGGTTCCGCACCTCAAAATGAAGCCGTCCGAGTACATACGCCGCAATCTCTGGTTCACCACGCAGCCCATCGACGAGCCCGAGCGGCCCGGCGACCTTGAGAAGCTCATCGGCTGGGTGGGGGTGGACCGGCTGATGTTCGCCACCGACTATCCGCACTGGGACTTCGACGATCCGCGCTTTGCGCTGAACGTGAAGCTGCCGGAGGCGGATCGGCAGAAGATACTGCGCGGCAACGCGATCTCTTTCTACGGGCTGGACCTGTGACGCCAGCCTGAGCGGACGTTTCAGCGAAACCGGCCAGTCAACGCGCCGGTTCGCAAAGGGGAGGGGAACATGGCTTCGATTGATAGACGCACAGTGCTGGCGGGCGCCGCGAGCCTTGCGCTCGCGCCGCGCGGCGCCTTCGCGCAGGGCGCAAAGGACGCCCTGGTGGCGGCCGCCAAGAAGGACGGCAAGCTCATCATCTACAACGGCAGCAACTTTCCTGTCGTGCGACGCCTCGGTGCGCAGTTCGCCAGCGCCATCGGCATCTCGGTCGACGTGCTGGACGGCCGCACGACGGAAATCCGCGAGCGCATTCGCGTCGAGCAGGCGACCGGCCGCACGGTGGCGAGTTGCACGTTCACCGGCATGACCACGCTGGTGAACCAGGAGAAGGACGGCGCCTTCCAACCCCACGGCCCGATCGCCGGGCTCGACAAGATCGACAAGCAGCTTGCGGCGGACGGCACCATAGCGCCGCTGTGCGTCGGCAATTTCGCGTCGCTCATCAACACCAATCTGGTGAAGGGCGACGATGTGCCAAAGAGCTGGCGCGACTTTGCCGATCCCAAGTGGAAGGGCAAGATCCTCTCCGACGATCCGCGCGCGGCGGGCGCCGGGGCTGTGTGGTTCGAGGCGACGCTGAACGCGTTCGGCCGGGAGTTTCACGAGAAGATGGCCGCGCAGAACGTCGTTTTCAGCCGCATCTTCCCCGAAAGCCAGCGCCGCCTCGCGCGCGGCGAGTTCTCGCTCTACCTGCCGTTCAACGTCTCCGAGTTGAACGGCCTCAAGGGCCTGCCGGTGCAATGCGTGGTCCCCGCGGAGGGCGTGCCGTACGTGCCGTTCTGCATGGCGGTCCTAAAGGACGCGCCGCAGCCCAGCGCCGCGCGCCTGTTCATCGAATACATGCTGGAGGAGCCGCAGCAGGTCGCGCTGGCCGGCGAGGGCTTCAAGCCGGCTCTGGTGGGCATGGGGGAGAAAATCCCCGCGCACCTGCGCCCCTTCGTGGACGTGAAGCTGCTCGGCACCACGACGGCCCACAAGCTCGACGAAATGAACCAGCTCGCCCGCCAGATCTATGGTTCGGCCTGATCGCCGGGCGTTTTGATCCGGAGCCCGCCGGGAGACGTAACCAGAACGTCTCCCGGAGCCTTTCCATGAAATTCTGGATCACCGCCTACGTCGCCGCCGCGCTGGCCATGCTGGTACTCGACTCCGTCTGGCTCACGTTGATGGGCAAGGCGCTTTACCGCCCGGTGCTGGGCGACATCCTGCTCGATGGCTTCCGCGTCGCGCCCGCCATTGTGTTTTATCTGCTCTATATCGGCGGCGTTCTGCTCTTTGCGGTCTCGCCCGCCGTCGGCTCGGACAAGGTCAGCACTGCGCTGCTGATGGGCGCCGCGCTGGGCTGCATCGCGTACGGCACGTACGACCTCACCAATCACGCGACCCTGAAGGCCTGGACGCTGTCCCTCACGCTGATCGACATGACATGGGGCTCCGTGCTTACGGCCGTTTCGGCGGCCGCGGGTTTTGCGGCCGCGCGAGCGGTGGCGGGCGCGCCCTCCTGAGCGGGAGAGCATGCGCCCGGGCCCGCTATCCCGCAGGCTTGAGAAGGTAGTGGCTCACGCCCCACTCGTCGCCGCCGCGATGGCCGAACAGGCCTGCGGTGGCGAGGAAGAACAGGCGCCAGCGGCGGGTCCAGAGCGCCGCGTCAGCCCCGTAGGTTTCCTGCATGAGCTGCGACACCGCCTCGCGGTGCGCGTCGAAGTTCGCCAGCCAGTCCATCGCGGTGCGGCGATAGTGCTCGCCGCTCCAGCGCCATTCTTGAGCCACGTCGAAATGCGCGCCGAAATGGCGGATGAGGCCGTGGCTGGGCATGATGCCGCCTGTAAAGAAATGCTGGGCGATCCAGTCCGCACGGTCCGCCGTCTCGAAACGGTAGGGCTGCTGGCGGTGGCTGAACACGTGCATGAACATGCGCCCGTCGGGCTGCAGCCACCGGCGCGCGCGCCCCAGCAGCGCCTCCCAATTGGCCATGTGCTCGAACATCTCCACTGACACGATGCGGTCGAAATCGCCCTTCGCCTCGAAGACGTTCATGTCGCAGGTGACAACCTCAAGGTTCGTCAGCCCCCGCGCGGCGGCGGCTTGCGTGATGTAGCCGCGCTGCGAATGCGAGTTCGACACGGCGGTGATCCGCGCGTTGGGAAAGCGCGCCGCCATGGACAGGGACAGCGAACCCCAGCCGCATCCCAGTTCCAGGATGCGCTGGCCGTCCGCGAGTTGCGCATGCGCCATGGTCTCGTCGAGCGCGGCGATCTCCGCTTCCTCCAGCGTTTGCGCGCCCTCGCCATAAAGGCAGGAAGAGTATTTGCGGCGCGGTCCCAGCACGAGGCCGAAGAAGGCTTCGGGCAACTCGTAATGCTGCTCGTTGGCGGCCTTCGTGTGCTCCGCGATCGCGAAGTCGGTCATTTCGCGCGCGAAGACGGTCTCGTTGCTCTGCGGCATGGCGGAGAGGCGCTTGCGCGTGCGCCCGACGAGGTAATCGACCCCCATCAGCGTGAGGAAATCGGGCAGGGGCGCGCGTTCGACGATCCGCGTGGCGGCGGCGATCATGCTCATGACGTCAGCTCCGAGGGGTGCGGGCCGCTTTGGCGGGCCCGGGAAAGAACGCGTTGACGCGCGCGCGATAGGCGGCGAACGCCGCGCCCCGCGAGCGCTCCATGTGGGCCTCGAGCGGCGGAATGCCGGAGGCGTGGACGAGCAGCAGATACATGAGGGCGGGCGCGGCAAAGGCCAGCAGGCCCGGCGCATAGCCCAGCGCCAGCAGCGGATAGGCCATCCAGCCGAGCCATTCGAAGAAGTAATTGGGGTGGCGCGAAAGCCCCCACAGCCCGGTGTCGCACACCATGCCGCGATGGGCGGGATCGGCCTTGAAGCGCCGCAACTGCTCGTCCGCCAAAGCCGCGCCGCCGAGCGCGACGATAAACACGAGAACCCCCAGCCCATCCACCAGGCGAAGCGCCGGGGCGGGGTTGCGCGCCGCAAGGGCGACGGCCGCCGCCAACACGAGGCCTGCGAGCGCCTGCGCCTGCAGGAACAGGAACAGCCGCCGCGACGCGTCCGCGCCCCATTCCTGCATCAGCCAGGCGTAGCGCGGATCCTCGCCCGCGCCCTTGCTGCGAAACGCGATATAGCCGCCAAGACGCAGGGACCACAGGCCGATGAATCCCGCGACCAGAATCTGGCGCGGCGTCACGCCGTCCTGGCCCGCCGTGGGCCATAACGCGAGGCCGAGCGCCGCGGCGCCCACGGCGAACGACCAGATCGTGTCGATCCAGCCGGAATTGCCGCTCGCGCGCTGCACGCGCCATGCGAACGCCATCGCGGCGCTGAGGAACAGCGCGGCCAGCAGCAGCGGGATGAACATGAGGAAACCCTCCGGCGCGCGAGGCGAAGCGTCCCGCACGGACCCTCGCAAGCTACGGCGGGCGGCTCTATTCGGATCACGGTTGTGATCCGGCTCGAGGCAGGCTCCGTAAACACATCCGTTACCGGAAATGTGCGCGAGTAACTTTCCTTTCAGCGGTGAGGCTGCCTTGAACGAGAATTCCCGGCCGCTCCGGATCGCCGTCGTTGGCTCCGGAATATCCGGCCTGTCGGCGGCCTGGCTCCTCGGCAAGCGGCACGCAGTGTCCCTTTATGAGGCTGCGCCGCGTCTGGGCGGGCACAGCAACACTGTCGTGGTCGGGGAAGGGGTGGACCGCACGCCCGTGGACACCGGCTTCATCGTATTCAATGAAAAGACTTATCCGAATTTTATAGCCCTGATGGCCCATCTGGGCGTCGTCACAAAGCCCGCCGACATGTCGTTCGCCGTCTCGGTGGACGGCGGCGCGCTGGAATATTCCGGCACGGGCTTTCGCGGAATCTTCGGACAGAGGCGCAATCTCGTGCGCCCGCGTTTCTGGTCCATGCTGGCCGATCTGGTGCGCTTCTACCGCAAGGCGTCCCGCGAGACCCGCGACCTGTCGCAGATGACGCTGGGCGACTACCTCGACGAGGGGCGCTTCGGTCAGCCCTTCCGGCAGGACCATCTCTATCCCATGGCGGCGGCCATCTGGTCGACGCCAGCGGGCCGCGTCGCCGATTATCCCGCCGCCGCCTTCATCCGCTTCTGCGACAATCATGGCCTGCTGGCTTTGGGCGCGCGCCCCGCGTGGCGCACGGTGCACGGCGGATCGCGCGCCTATGTGGAGAAGCTGGCCGACGCCATCGGGGCCTCGAACATCAGGCTCGCAACGCCCGTCGCAAGCGTCCAGCGCCACGCGGGCGGCGTGACCATCGTGGACGGGGCGGGCGGCGTGGAGACGTTCGACCATGTCGTCATGGCGACCCACGCCGACCAGACCCTGCGGATGCTGTCCGACGCCGACGCCCACGAGCGGCGCATTCTGGGCGCGTTCAAATATGCGCCCAACCGCGCTATCCTGCACAGCGACCAGGCCCTGATGCCCAAGCGCCGCGCGGTGTGGTCGAGCTGGAACTACCTCGCCCGCAGCGGCGGGGCGGATGTCGAGCCGCCCGCCGTGACCTATTGGATGAACCTGTTGCAGACCCTGCCGCCCGAACGCCATTTCTTCGTCACCCTGAACCCGGTCGAGGAGCCGCGCCCCGACCTGGTGGTGCGCGAGGAAATGTACGAGCACCCGCTGTTCGACACGCAGGCCATTCTTTCCCAGCCGCAGGTGTGGGGCCTTCAGGGCGTGCGCAACACGTGGTTCTGCGGGGCCTGGATGGGCGCGGGCTTCCATGAGGACGGCGCGCAGGCTGGCCTTGCGGTGGCCGAGGCGCTCGGCGGCGTGCGCCGGCCATGGTCGGTCGACAACGAATCCGGCCGCATCTTCGTCGGCCCGGCGCCCGTCGTCGCCTCGCCCCTGGGCCTCGCGCCATGACCGCCGCGTCGGCGCTTCACGTCGGCTATGTGATGCATCGCCGGCTGCGCCCCAGGCGCCATCATCTACGCTACCGCATCTTCTCGCTGCTGCTCGACCTTGACGAACTGCCGGCGCTGGACAAACGCCTGCGGCTGTTCTCTCGGGAGCGGTTCAACCTGTTTTCGTTCCGCGAGGCGGATTACGGCTTCTCGCCCGGCCAGCCCCTGAAGGCGCAGATCGAGGCGCTGGCGACGCAGGCCGGGTTCGCGCCCGACGGCGGGCCTGTCCGGGTTCTGACGATCCCGCGCATCCTCGGCTACGCGTTCAATCCCATCAGCGTGTTCTTCTGCCATCGCCGCGACGGCGCGCTGGAGGCAGTCGTGTGCGAGGTGAACAACACGTTCGGCGAGCGGCACGCCTATGTCATGGGCGGGCCTGCGGCGCCGGGCGAACCGGTGCGCAGCGCGTGCGCCAAGCGGTTCTACGTCTCGCCGTTCATGTCCATGGACATGACCTACGATTTCCGGATCGATCCCGATCCGGCCGGACTCGTCGTCGGCGTGCGGGGATCGGACGGCGACGGCGCGCTCATCATGGCCGTGCATGCGACGAAGCGGGTGGAGCTGAGCGACGGCGCCCTGCTGCGCGCGCTGGCCTCGCATCCGCTGATGATGCTGAAAGTCATCGGCGGCATTCACTGGGAGGCGCTGAAGTTATGGTGGAAGGGCGTGAAGCTGGTGGAACGTCCCAAAGCGCCGGACATCCCGGTCACCATCGTTCCGCGCAGCAAGTCCTGAGGTCCTCATGTCGATGAATTCCGAGGATCAAGTGGCGGGCGGCGCCAGTTCGCCCGCTGGCGTGGACGCCGCGTTCGCAGCGCTCATCCATCCCTTGCTCCAGCGCGTCCATGCGGGGCGGGCGACCATTCACACGCCGGGCGGCGGGCGCCTTGTGCATGAAGGCGCGGCTGCAGGGCCGGAGGCGTCTATCGTCATCCATCGCTGGCGCGCGCTGCGACGTCTGGCGATGGGCGGAGACGTCGGATTTGCGGAAGCCTACATGGACGGCGACTGGACGACGCCCGACCTCACCGCGGTCATCCTGCTCGTGGCGGAGAATTACCGCTCGCTGGAATCGGCCATCGGCGGCAGCCTCATAGCGCGCACGTTCAACCGGCTGCGCCATTTCGCGCGCGCCAACACGAAGCGCGGCAGCCGCCGCAACATCGTCGCCCATTACGACCTGGGCAACGACTTCTACAGCCGCTGGCTCGACGAGAGCATGACCTATTCGTCCGCGCTTTACGCAGAGGGCGCGCAGGAGACGCTGGAGGAGGCGCAGGCCGCGAAGTTGGCGCGCATCCGCGATCTGCTCGACATGGCGCCCGGCCAGAGCGTGCTGGAGATCGGCTGCGGCTGGGGCGCGCTGGCGCGCACGCTCGCGCGC
>JAQGJX010000042.1 GCA_028290405.1 Hyphomicrobiales bacterium | reverse complement strand
CGCGCTGGTGCGCAAGGCGGCGGCCGCGCAGGGGCGCTAGGGCGCCAGCGCCGCCCCCACGCCGGGCGCGTCCGCGAAGGCCTCCACGCGCGCCGCCCAGGCACGCGCGCTCGCCTCATTCATATTGCGGGTGGCGCACAGCAGGAACTTCTCGCGCACGTCCTCGAAGGACAGCGGGCGTTCGGGATGGCCGATGGCGGCCTGCGTGCGCTCGACGAACGTGCGGCCGCCTGCGACGACCTCGATGCGCGACGGCGTGAGGCGCGGCCAGACGTCGGTCATCTCCTTTTCGGCCGACACGCGCACGCGCTGGGCGAGCGCGCGCACGTCGGCCTCGCGCAGCGTGGCGTGCAGGCTGCCCAGCCCGAACGCGCCGCGGGCCAGCGCATGGGCGCACAGGAACGGGATCGAATGGTCGGCGGTCTCGATGTTCTGCGGCGCCCACTTGTCCGGCGTGTCGGCGCAAAAGCGCAGGGCGAATTCGTAGATCGAGACGTCCACGGCTTCGATGAGCGGCGCGAGCGCGTGCGTCCCCAGGGCTTCGCGCATGCGGCCATGCAGCCGCAGGCAGAGTTCGATCGGCCCCTGCGCGTGATAGACGGCCGGGTAGAATTTGAGATGGGAATCCCCGGTGCGGTCGCGCGCGGCATCCAGTTCCAGGTCCAGCGGTCCGCTGACGTGCTTCACAAAGCCGAACTCGCCCTCGAAGGCGGGGTCGGGCCCGGTCATGCCGCTGCGCGCCAGCAAGGCGTGGAACAGGCTGTCGCGCACGGCGAGCGCCGACGCGAGCCCTTTCCAGGACGACACTTTGCCGGTGCGGCCCAGCAGCATGGGGCCGCCGACGGCCGTCATCGCCAGCGCGTGGCCCAGTTGCTCGCGCGTCAGGTCCAGCGCGACCCCGGCGCCCGCCGTCGCGGCCAGCGCCACGTAGGTGGACGGGTCCCAGCCGCGCGAGATGGCGCTGGCTGCGTCGCACAGGTCGAGCATCAGGTGGTTGCCGACGGCCAACGCCTGAAGCGTCTGCGCGCCCGTCCTGCCTTCATGTTCGCAGGCCGCCAGCACGCCGGCGAAAAGGTCCGACGGGTGGCCGCCGTTGCGCCCGATATAGGTGTCGTTCCAGTCGAGCCGCCGAATCAGGCAGGCGTTGAGGAAGGCGGCGCCGTCCAGCGTCGCGCGGCCGCCGCCGATCAGCGTGCAGGGCTCGTCCCCGCCCGTCATGCCCGGCAGCGCGCGCAGGCGCGCGTCGTCCTCGCCGCCTTGCGCGGCGGCGGCGCACGCGAGCGCGTCCATGAGGCGCAGGGTCATGGCCCGCGCGCCCCGCTGGTCCAGCGGTCGCGCCTTCAGGTCGAACGCAAAGTCGACGATGCGCCGCAAGATGGAATCGCCATGCGGCGCAGCGTTCATTTCGCGTTGAGCAGCGCGAGGACTTCCGCGTGCACGCGCTTGTCGCCGCACGCCACGATGGCGCCGCCCTTGGCGGGCGAGCCGCCGTCCCACGCGGTGATGACGCCGCCTGCGCCTTCCACGATGGGGATCAGCGCCACGATGTCGTAGGGCTTGAGCCCGCTCTCTACGATGCAGTCCACGTGGCCTGCGGCGAGCATGCAGTACATGTAGCAATCGCCGCCGTAGCGCGACAGGCGCGCCTTGGCCTCGACGCGCCGGAACGCCGTGAGCGTGTCGTCCACCAGCAGGGCCGGGTGGGTGGTCATGAGCGTCGCGTGCGCAAGGCCCTCGCAGCGGCGCACGTGGAGGCGGCGCTCGGCCTGCTCGCCGTGAATGCCCAACCCGCGCCATGTCGCGGCGGCGCCGTCTCCCACGAAGCTCTCGCGCGTGAAAGGCTGGTGCATCATGCCGTAGCAGGGCGAACCATTGTGGGTGAGGCCGATCAGCGTGCCCCAGGTGGGCATGCCGGATATGAAGCTCTTGGTGCCGTCGATGGGGTCCAGCACCCAGACGTATTCGGCGTCGGGCGCGTGGTCGCCGAACTCTTCTCCGACGATGCCGTGGCTGGGAAAGTCGCGCGTGATGAGGCGGCGCATGGCGCTCTCCGCGCCACGGTCGGCCTCCGTCACGGGATCGAACATGCCGCCGTTCGACTTGTCGGCCGCGTGCATCGCGGTGCGGAAGAAGGGCAGGATGGCTTCGCTCGACGCCCGCGCAAGGTCTTCGACGAAAGCTGCAAAATCGACTGGTTTCATTCGACCATCGTTCCGCTATGTTGACTGGCCCCGCGCCCCGCCGGCGCAGGGCGACACATACATGAGCCACATGGACGAAGCGAGCGCCGCGAAAAGCGGCCAGGGGGAAACTTCCGGCGAGGGAAGAACGCCCGCCGGGAGACGAAACGCCGATGCAGCCCAAAGAGCCTGACCTCAGCGGGCGCCGCGAGGCGTTCGTGCTCGTGGGCGTGCTGGCCACCGCCTACATGATCAGCCAGTTCTTCCGAAACTCCATCGGGGTGATCGGCCCGGACCTCGCCCGGGAGTTCGACCTCGACGCGACGGCGCTGAGCCTGCTGGCCTCGATCTTCTTCCTGTCCTTCGCGGCGGTGCAGATTCCGCTGGGCGTCGCCATCGACCGGTTCGGCCCGCGCGCGGCCATGCTCGCCACTGCGCTGGTCATGCTGGGCGGCACGTTCTACTTCGCCATGGCCCGGGGCTTCGGGGATCTCGTGGCGGCGCGCTTCATCATCGGGCTTGGCTGCTCGAGCTTCCTCATGGCGCCGCTGGCGATCTATTCCATGCGGTTCGACCCGCGCAAATTCTCCGGCATCATCGCCATTCACGTGGGCGGGGGGAACGTCGGCAGCCTCGCGGCCACCGCCCCGCTGGCCTTCGGGGCGGCCACCATCGGCTGGCGCAATTCCTTCCTCATCGTGTTCGCCGTCGCCCTGGTGGCGACGCTGCTCGTCTACGTCCTGGTCAAGGAAAGCGCCGCCGCCCGGCGGGACCGGGACGCGCGCCGCGAAAGCGCCTCGCAATTGTTCTCGGGCGTGCTGTCGGCCGTCCGGATCCGCTCGTTCTGGACCATCTTCCTGATGCAGATGGCGACCTACCCCGCCTTCGCGGCCATCCTGGGCCTTTGGAGCGGGCCGTGGCTGGCCCATGTGTACGACATGCCCGTGGAGGCGCGCGGCAACACGCTGCTCGCCATGGTGGGCGCGCAGATGGCGGGCCTGATGGTGTGGGGCTCCACGGACCGGTTCTTCGGCAGCTACAAGATCCCGGTCATCATCGGCTCATGCCTTGGAGCGGGGTTGCTGGGGGTGGGGGCGCTGGTCGCCCTGCCGCTGTGGGCGGTGACGCCCTACCTGATGGCGTTCGGCTTCGTGTTCGGCTTTTCGCCGCTGCTGACCGCCCACGGCAAGTCGCTGTTTCCCGAGCGCCTCATGGGCCGGGGCTTGTCGCTGATGAACATCGCCGGCATCGGCGGGGTGTTCCTGCAGCAGATGCTGACCGGCGCGCTGATCGCGTATTTCCCGGCCGAGCTCGTGGACGGCGCGCGGGTCTATCCGCCCGAGGCCTACCGGGCCGTGTTCGGATTTCTGGGCCTGGAGCTGTGCCTCGCGCTGCTCCTGTATGTCCGGGTGCGTGATCCGCATCCCAGCAAAGCCTTGTAGCTGAACGGGAATTCTAAAGCGCGGCGGGATTTGCGCCGGAGGCGAAAAAACCCCTTGCTTTTTGTGCAGTGCACTCGCATATTATTGCAGTGCGGCAACGTTGTTGCCGCCATGCCCTCCTTGGGCGTTTCCTCCCTACGACTTGGGGCCGCTTGCACCGCAGGCGGCCTCCTTTCTTTTCAGGATGCGGAAACGAATTCCCCAAGGCCGCCCAGACGCTTGCGTTGGGCCCCCCGCGGCGGTGTCCCGAGTGTTGCAGTTCAGAGACACTTGTGAGTCAAATCTTTCACAATCGCAATTCGGCGTTCAACGCGCTTGAACTTTTTGCGCTGCACAGTCATATATGGATCGTGCAGCGCTAGCCGCTGCATATGCCCTCCTTGGGCGTTTCCTCCCTAGACTTGGGGCCGCTTGCTCAGCACGCGGCCTCCTTTCTTTTCAGGGCGGGATTTTCCGGTTTTCCGCACATCTCGGTTCGCCGCTGGCCTTCGTCCCCCCGGGATCGCCCGGCTATTCGGCGGCCCGGGCCGCTGCGTCGACTCCCCGCGCCTCGATCTGGCTCGCCGCGCAGGCCTCAAGCTCCATCAGCATCTGCGTCATGTCGGCCGCTATCTGGTCGAACGCGGCGTTTTTCTCGAGGGTGCGCTCGTTCATGTACAGGCTGCGGTTCACCTCGATCTGCAGCGCCTCGCAGGCGCGCGCGGCGTTGCCGAAATACTCGGTGATGAAACCGCCCGCGTAAGGCTTGTTGCGCTGCACGCCGTACCCCATCCGCCGGAGCGTGCCTTCCACGCAATCCACCAGGACCGGGTCGCAGCTCGCCCCGTAGCGGTCGCCCAGCACCACGTCCGACTTGCCCCGCTCGCCCCCACGTCCCCCGGCGCACGCGGAGGGCATCGAATGGCAGTCCACCAGCACCGCGACCCCGTGGGCCCGTCGGGCGCGGGCCACGAGTTCGCGCAGGGTGCGGTGGTAGGGTTTGTAGAGGCCCTCGATGCGCCGCAGCGCTTCCTCGACCGGCAGGCGCGCGGCGTAGATCTCCTGCGCCTCGCCGACCACGCGCGCGATGGTGCCAAGGCCGCCCGCCACGCGAATCGACCGCGTGTTGGCGAAGGGCGGCAGGCGCCCGTCGAACATGCGCGGATCAAGCTCGTAGGGCTCGCGGTTCACATCGAGATACGCGCGCGGAAACAAGGCCTTGAGCATGGGCGCGCCAGCCTGCGCGCAGCCTGAGAACAAATCGTCCACGAAGGCGTCTTCCGAGCGCCGCAGGGCTTGGGCGGACAATTTCGCCGCCGCCGTGAAGCTCGCCGGATAGACGCGGCCCGAATGGGGCGAGGAGACGACGAGCGCCGAGATCGGCCCCTCGGGCTCGACGATGAGCAGGGGCGGATCAAGCTCCGGCTCGACCGCCGGCAGGGCGCCGGGAAGGAAGGCCCCGAACTCGTCGAAGATCGGAAAAGGGTTCTGCGTCTCGTCAGCCATGCGCGTCAGCCATGCCGCCCGTCCCCCCATCCGATCCGCGACCGCCATCATGGCCCGAGCCGTGCGGGCTGTCGAGCGCGATCCGCCTTTCCGGTTCGTCACAAACAGGTGTGCGCAATGGGGCGGAACGAGGGCGTTCTTCACGTCTCGTTAACGATCCGGATGCTTTATGATGCTTCATGCTCTCCTGAGGCCTTCATGACCGAGACCGGTGTTTCCGCGATGAGAATTCTGCTCGCCGAAGATGATAACGACATGCGCCGCTTCCTCGTGAAGGCCCTGCAGAACGCCGGCTACGACGTCGCTTCCTTCGACAATGGCCTGTCGGCCTACAACAGGCTCTGCGAACAGCCGTTCGAATTGCTGCTGACCGACATCGTCATGCCCGAGATGGACGGCATCGAGCTGGCGCGCCGCGCAACCGAACTCGACCCGGACATCAAGGTCATGTTCATCACCGGCTTCGCCGCCGTGGCGCTGAACCCCGACAACAACGCCCCCAAGGAAGCCAAGGTGCTGTCGAAGCCCTTCCATCTGCGCGATCTCGTCAACGAAGTGCAGCGCCTGCTGGCCGCCTGAGGCCGGCGCCGCAAAAGCTCTTTTGAGCCTTGCGCCAGCGGCGCGAAGGCCTTATAGCACCGTCATTCCGCCGGCAGGTTCGCCTGCCGTCTTGCCGGCCTTCTGGACCGGGCGCGTAGCTCAGCGGGAGAGCACTTCCTTGACATGGAAGGGGTCACAGGTTCGATCCCTGTCGCGCCCACCACTTATCTGACGGATTTCCCAACACATTCCAAAACCCCCGCGATGGGCGGGCGTTACTGTGCGCCGTTCCAGGGGCAGGGGCTCAGGCCGTCGCCGCCGCTCCCGATTCGCCGCATGCAGTTCAGACGCCGCATCTCTGAACATCCCCGCCGCGCGGGTTCGCGCCGTGGGTGCGCGCATCCGCGAGAAGCGAGAGGCCGGGCGCATTAAGCCATTATCATGTCTGGGGAATGTGATACGAAGCCCTCATAAAACGGGCAATGTACAAACATATGATCAGGCGCCTTCTCACAACGGACCCGCTCGCCGCGTTCCCGCAGATATTGAGCCGCGGCTTTGATGACGGCGTTCGCATTAAAATCCTGTCCAGGAATTCGCTTATAACCATTTTTGGCGGCTACAGCATTGGCGTCTATCTTCTGGACAGACAAAGGCTGGTGGAAAATTTTCAGCCCAACGCTGTCGAAATTTATATCAACAATGACTATGCGTTAGTTTCTATTCGCGCGTTCTTGTCGTTCGCCATGATGGTCATATACAATTTTTCGTTGTTGACGAACTATTACTTCAAGCCCATTTCGCTCGTCATCGCGATCGTCGCAACCTTGAGTTTTTCGCTGGATATCCTGCACCTGTATTTGTTCGTGAACCCCGAGGCGCGACTCCGCGTCACGCTCACCGGCCTGGTGAGATGCTGGATCATCTATGCGCTTGTCAGAAACTATCTCGACGTCGCGAGGCTGCGCTAACTCCAACCTGGGCGGCTCCGGAAACCTGATGTCGTGCGCCGACGCACGACGCCGCGTTCTTCCCTCCGCCGCCGCAATGCGCTACTTGCCCACCCGCAGCGCGCAACCGGTCGGCTGGGGCGTCTGGAAATAGGCCTCCAGGTTGCCGACCCGGGAGAGGTCGGGCTGCAAACGCTTCACCACGTCCATCTGCTCGGCCGGGCTCAGGTAATGCTGGTGCGCGTGGGAGCCGAACATGTCGAACGTGTTCAGCGCCGTGAGCTGGTAGACGCGCTTCTTGCGCGCGAACCAGCTCTCGCCCTCGATCCTGGGAACTTTGCCGGTGAGCGACAGGCGCAGCTTGTTGAGAAGCCAGCCCAGCGCCGGCACGGTGCGCAGCACGCCCATGGCGCGCGAATAGGCGAGGATGACGCGGAAGGGCGCCTTCGAGAGCAGGAACCGCATGGGCCCGTAGGACACATAGGTCTTGATGAAGTTCATCACGTTCATGTTGCCGCGGCGGTAGCAGTTGAACACGAACTCGCCGCCCGGCGCCACGAGGCCGTAGAGCGCCGCGGCCGTCTTCTCGACGCTGGGCGTGTGCTGGATGACGTTGTGGCAGATCACCATGCCGTCGATGCATTCCGGCCGCAGCGGCGGTTCGTCGATGGAGCACTGCACCAGGTCGAAATTGCTCCATGCGCCGTGGCCGACGTTGCGCGCCACCACGTCGTCCACGCTGTGGGACAGCTCCAGCATGATGACGCGCTTCGCGCCGCTCTCCAGCATCCAGAGCGACTGCGCGCCGCTGCCCCCGCCGGCGTCCACGATGGTCGCGCCCCGGAAGGCCTCCACGCCGCCGAACGTGTTGGCCACGGTGTGCTCGAGCCAGTGGGCTTTGTAGTCCGTGAAGTTGAAGTGGTTCCACTGCTCGCCGAACGATCTGACGCCGTCGAACGCGTCCTGCTCGACGAAGCGCGGCACCCTGTTGCGGATGGGGTACCGGGCGCCGGACGGCGACACGAGCGTCCCGGTCACCACGTCGTCCCCGTCCATCTCCGCCGCTTCAAGCGTCAGGGCTTGCCGCGTCCGCGGATCGCACAGGTAGTCCATCATCGAGAGGTGCATCGTCATGTCCGCCGGGGGCGACGGCCCCGCTTCGCGCGGACTATATAGCGGCGCGCGCCGACGCCAAGCCTCAGGCGCCCGCCGTCGCGGCGCCATTGATCCGGTCCGCGCCGCCTGCCATAGGTGGACAAACGCGCGGAGCACGATGATGGAAGCCAATGTCGCCGGCCCGGGACACAACAGCGTCAACGACGGCAAGGAAGAGGTCGTCTGGGAGCGCTGGACGCGCAAGCGCGTGTTCGTGCGCGCGCTCGAGGGCACCTACGGCGAACTGGTGCGCGAGCTGTTCACCCAGCCGCGCGTGTATTCCACCAAGGACCTGAAGTGGAAGGGCGGCCCGGGCCATTACGGCAAGAAGGTCATCAACCCGCAGGCCGTGAAGGTGGCGCAATCCATCGAGACGCACGTGGAGGTGTTCGCCCCCATGGCGTACGGCCAGAAGCACGGCCACATGAACAGCGCCGTGTTCTTCGTGCTGAAGGGCAAGGGCCACGACGTCCATGACGGGCGCCGCATCGACTGGGAGGCGGGGGACGCGCTGATCGTGGAGAACGCCTGCGTTCACCAGCACTTCAGCGACGAGGAAGACGACGAGTGCATCACCCTGGTGATGAAGGCCAAGCCGCTCTTCCTGTTCATGCACATGCTCTTCCAGAAGGTCTCGGAGTTTCCCCCCAAGGAAGGCACCGCCAAGCAACTGGCGTATTCGCCCCCCAAGGACCTCTAGGGCCCGCTCAGCCGAACGCGACCGACAGGGTCGCGCGGCCCACGTCGCCCAGCTCCGCCTCGATCATCGCGTCTGCGTCGAGCGGTACGGGATCGTTCAGCGTGCCCGTGGTGAGGAACTGCCCCGCCTTGAGGCCGCCCAGCGCGTCCGCCTGCTGGGACGCCCAGGCGACCAGCGGCGCCATGGGGTCCCCGTTGGCGTGGCCGCCCGCGCGGTCGTTCCAGACCTTCCCGCCAATGGTCAGCCGGCAATGCAGGGCTGCGAGATCGAGGCTGCGGAAATCAGCGCGCGAGTCGCCAATGGCGTAGGACGCGTTGTTGAACAGGTCGGCGATTCGCGTTTCGAAGGGCACGTCGGCCGCGTTGGCGAATCGGCTGGCGACGAGTTCGATTCCGGCGAACACCTGGTCGATGGCGTCGAGAATCTCCTCGCGCGCGTAGGGCCGGCCCGGGCGGGGCGGCAGGTCGCGGGCGAATCGCACGCCAAGCTCCGCCTCCACCTTCACGCTGCGCCCCGCCGGGACGCGCACGGTCGCGCCGGCGGGATAAACGTCGCTGGCGAACAGAGGCGCGGCCCAGGCGGCGCCGGAGGGCGCGAAGCCCACTTTCCATCCCGCCACCTTCAGGTCCAGCGCGCGGGCGACCTGCGCCTGAGCTGCATAGGACTGCGCGACGTCCTGCACCGCAAGGTCGGGCGTGAAGGTCGCGAGGGCGCCGGAGCGGCGGGCCTCGATGATGGCGGCGGCGAGGGGCGTGGGGGTCATGACGAGTCTCTGGGCTGGCGCTGAGCTGAAAAAGGTCGCGCGAAGCTGGCCAGATGCGGCTGCGCTGTCAATCTCCGCACAGGGCATTGATCCCGGCGTCAAAATCGGGCATAGGACCGCTCACGTTCGGCCGAGGGCTTCGCCCCGCCGACTTTGTCATTTCTCGGGGACACCTATGAAAGTCCGTAACTCTCTCAAGTCGCTGCGCGCGCGCCATCGCGACAACCAGCTGGTCCGCCGCAAGGGCCGCGTCTACATCATCAACAAGGTCCAGAAGCGCTTCAAGGCGCGTCAGGGCTAAGCACGGTCTCCGGATCGTCGGCGGTAACCCCGGTCTCGCGGCCGGGGTTTTGTCGTTTGCGCCGCTTGGGCGCGATCTCTTCTGCGTGAGCGGCGGCGATTGCCTTTGACGCGCCATGCGGGCGCGTTACATTCACGCCATGACCCGCTCCCTGCAGGCACTCACGCTCTGGTGCGCTCTCGCGTTCGTCGCCGGGGCGGCGTTCGCGCAAGCGGACCCGCCGCGCGCGCGCGAGCCGGACTCTCGGCCGCGGGCGGAACGCGAAACCCGCGGAGCCCCGCAGGACCGCAGCCGCGCGCGCGCGCCCGACGCCGCCCGCCCCATCGCGCCCATAGACGAGCAGGCCGGCCGCAAGCGCGTGCTGGACGATCTCTTCGCCCGGCTGGCGAAGGCCGCCGATCCCGAGGAGGGGCGGGGAGTCGCGGGCGCCATCGAGCGCGTGTTCATGCGCTCCGGCTCGGACACCGCCGACCTGCTGATGAGCCGGGCCCGCTCGGCCATGCAGGACAAGAAGAGCGAAACCGCCCTGGATGTGCTCGACAAGCTGGTGGAGCTCGAGCCCGAATGGCCTGAGGCTTGGCACCAACGCGCCACCGCGCGCTATCTCGCGGGCGACCGGGGCGGCGCCGTGGCGGATCTTGGCCGCACGCTGGCGCTGGAGCCGCGCCATTTCTCCGCGCTGGCCGGGCTCGGCTCCATCCTGCATGCGTCGGGTTTCGACAAGAGGGCGCTGGAGGTCATCCGCAAGGCCCTCGAGGTCTACCCCCAGCAGGAAGAGTTGAAGACGCTCGCCGAGCAGCTCGCGCCCGACGTGGACGGCCGCGACATCTGAGCGCGGGCGGCCGCTCCAGCTGAAACTGTTTGGGCGCTGGCTCGTAAACCCGACATGGAAGATCCCCCCACGCCTCTCTCCCTCCGTCTGCGCAAAGGCCTCGGCGTCGCCGCGCTGGCGCTGTTCGGCGCGACGCTGGCGCTTACGCTCACGGGATTCCTTCTGTCCTACTGGCAAGGGCGGCGGCTGGACGCGCAGTTTCCGCCCGAGGGCCGATTCGTCGACGTGGACGGCGTGCGGCTGCATTACGTGGAGACGCTGCCCGACGGGGCGGCGCGGGCCACGGTGCTCCTCGTCCATGGGGCCAGCGGCAACGAGCGCGATTTGCGCGTGCCGCTCGCCGGACCGCTGGCCGCGCAGGGGCTGCGGGTCATCAGCATCGACCGGCCGGGCCATGGACACAGCGGGCGCGGGCGGGAAGCCCCGGCTTCCCCCGCCGCGCAGGCGCGGATGCTGCGCGCCGCCATGGAGGCGCTGGGGGCGCCGCGCGCCATAGTGGTGGGTCATTCGCTCGCGGGCGCGCTCGCCAGCAACCTGGCGATCGACCACGGGGATTTCGTCGCCGGCCTCGTGCTGCTGGCGCCCGTCACCCACCCCTGGCCGGGCGGGGTGGCGTTCTATTACCGGCTGACGGCCGCGCCTGTCGTTGGCTGGCTGTTCTCCCATGCGCTCGCGACGCCATTGGGCCTGCTGCTGCTGGACGAGGGCGTGCGGTCCGTCTTCGCCCCTCAGGCGCCGCCCGCCGACTACGCGGCCCGCACCGGGGTCGCGCTGGTGCTGCGTCCCCGGGCGTTCCTGGCCAACGCGCAGGACGTGGACGCGCTGTACGATTTCGTCACCTTGCAGTCCCCCCGCATGGGCGAGATCGTCGCGCCCGTCGCCATCGTGTCGGGCGACCGGGACGAGATCGTGCTCACCGACATCCATTCGCGCGGCAGCGCGCGCGCCATCGCGGGCGCGACGCTCGCCATCCTGAAGGGCGTCGGCCATTCGCCGCACTGGTCGGCCCCGCAGGCTTCGCTCGACGCTATTCTCGACGTGGCTCAGCGCGCGCAAAGGTCCGCGCTGATGGCGCGCTGAAAGCGCCTGTCCAAGCGCGCCGCCCCGTGGTCTAATCCCCCCATGATCCTTCGCGCAGACGAAGGCCAATCCTGTGGAGGAAACGATGAGCGCCGACGTCATGCTCGTGGGCAGCGTTCCGTACGACACCGTCCCGGAGGTGTTCGAAAAATTCGGAAAGCCGCTGGGGTCCAACCTGAAAACGTTGCCGGACGGCGAAGTGGGGCCCCGCAGCCACTGGATCAGCCGCATCCACTACCAGGTGTTCGCGCTGCATCCTGATCTCGAGGTGATCAGCCGTCCCGCGCTGGAGGCGGGCGTCGAACGGCTGCACCCGCGCAACGCGGGCGATTCATGGCGGTTCCGGGTGCGCGAGGGCGTCGAGCGCGTGCGCTTCGGGGATCCCGGATGGCGCCTTGGCTACGCGCGCGACGCGGTGAACTCGTACTTTGTGTTCAAGACCATGCGCGAGAAGGGGCAATTGCCGGCGGGCCTGCGCTTTCAGGTCTCCATCGCCAGCCCCAACAGCGCCGCCCCGCCGCGCCTGTTCGAGTCCGACCGCGATTGCGAGATCGTGCGCGCCGCATACCAGGAGGCGGCGGCCGCCGAGGTCGCCAACATCTGCGCGCAGATTCCCCACGACGACCTCGCCATCCAGTGGGATTGCTCCACCGAGGTGCAGGACGCCTACGGGGCCATTCCGGGCCGCCCGCAGGAGGGCGGGGTGGAGCGCAACACCGGGCAGATCAGGGCGCTGACGCCGCAGATCCCGGAAGGCGTGGCGCTCGGCTACCATCTTTGCTTCGGGACGCTGGGCGGCTGGCCGCGCTTTGCGCCGGACGACCTGTCCGCCACGGTCGATCTCGCCAACGCGTATATCGCCGCGTCGGGCCGGCGCGTGGACTGGATGCACATCCCCGCGCTGGACCGGCTCGACGAGGCGTTCTACGCGCCCCTCGCGCGCCTGGAGCCGCGCGGGACGAAGATTTATCTCGGCATGGTCCACCACATGGACACGTTCGCGCAGCGGCTCGCGATCGCCCGGAAGTTCCTGCCGGACTTCGGCCTCGCGGCCTATTGCGGCCTGGGGCGCACGCCGCCGTCGGGTCTGGGCGGCGTGCTGGAGGAGCACCTGGAGGCGCTGAAGATCGCGGGGTGAAGGGCGATCAACTCTCGTTGCTGGTGAACGCGATGCGTAGCATGTTGGTGGCGCCGGGCGTGCCGAAGGGCAGGCCGGCGACGACCACGATGCGGTCGCCTTCCTTGGAGAACGCCTCGCGGTTGGCGAACTTGCCTGCGCGCTTGGCCATGTCCTCCACGTCGCTGGCGTCCTTGGTGATGACGGGATGAACGCCCCACACGAGCGTCAGGCGGCGGGCGGTGTCGCGGTTCGGCGTCAGCGCGAGGACGGGCGGCTTGGGTCGTTCGCGGGCGATGCGCAGCGCCGTGGAGCCTGACGAGGTCCAGGCGCAGATGGCGCGCAGGTCCAGCGTTTCCGCGACGCTGCGGGCCGCGTCCGCGATGGCGTCGGCCCCGGTCGGCTCGGGCGCGCTGCGCTGCGAGGAGATGATGGCGCGATAGTTCGTGTCGGTCTCGGTCTCCACCGCGATCCGGTTCATGGTGGCGACCGCCTCCACGGGGAATTGCCCGGCGGCGCTTTCGGCGGACAGCATCACGGCGTCCGCGCCCTCGTAAACCGCCGTGGCGATGTCGGAGACTTCCGCGCGCGTCGGCACGGGGGAGGAGATCATGGATTCCAGCATTTGGGTCGCGACCACCACGGGCTTGCCGAGGCGACGCGCCATGCGGGTGATGCGCTTTTGCAGGCTCGGGACCTTCTCGACCGGCATCTCGACGCCAAGGTCGCCGCGCGCCACCATGAGCGCGTCGGAAATCTCCATGATTTCGTCGAGCCGCACGATGGCCTGCGGCTTCTCGATCTTGGCGAGCACGCCCGCGCGGCCGCGCACGATCTTCTTCACCTCAGCGATGTCCTCGGGCCGCTGAACGAACGAGACGGCGATCCAGTCGACGCCGGCGTCCAGCGCCGCGTCAAGGTCCGTGCGGTCCTTGGGGGTCATGGCCGAAACGGGGATGATGGTGTCGGGCAGGCTCACGCCCTTGCGGTTCGACACGCGCCCGCCGACGTCCACCTCGGCGACGGCGCGCTCGGGCGTGCAATCCACCACGTGCAGGCGCACCTTGCCATCGTCCACCAGGATGGTGTGGCCCGGCTCCAGGGCGCGCAGGATTTCGGGATGCGGCAGGCGCACGCGGGTCTGGTCGCCGGGGGCCGGATCGCTGTCGAACACGAAGCGCTCGCCGACCGCCAGCATCACCTGCCCGTCCTCGAACTCGCCCACGCGCAGCTTGGGGCCCTGAAGGTCCGCCAGGATGCCGATGGAGCGGTGATGGCGCTTCTCGATGGCGCGGATCGTCGCCACGCGCTCGCGCAGCATGTCATGGCTCGAATGGCTCATGTTGATGCGGAAGACGTCCACGCCCGCCAGGAACAATTGCTCCACCACCGCAGGCTCCTGCGAGGCGGGGCCCAACGTGGCCAGGATCTTCACTCGTCTGTGGCGTCGCATCTTGGCTCGCTATCTGGGGGTCTGGGGCTGGTTGGCGTCGGTGAGCTGGACGGTCCAGTTCTTGGCGTCCTTGCCGGTGTCGATTTCAAAAAAGCCGGTGCGGTCGAAGCCGCGCACCAGGCAGTTCTCGCGGCCCTCGATGCGGAATTCGCGGTCCCGGGTGCACATGTAGGCCTTGCCCTTCCACTCGCCGCCGCGTTCGTCCATGGCGTAGACGTAGTAGAACTGGGCCGCCAGCGGCCCGCGCAGCAGCGTCTCGCAGGCGCCGCTCTTCAGGTTCCACCAGCCTTCCGTGACCCAGCCCTTGCCGTCCGTGTAGGACAGCGACACGCTGACGCGGCTGGTGGCGTTGTTGCACAGGCGAAAGTCCGCCAGCGCCGCGCCGGGAGCGAGGGCGGCGGCGGCGAGGGCCAGCGCGCAAAGGGCGTTTCTGGGTGCCATTTTGGGAAATCGTCTCGTCACGTGCGACTCGGGATGGGCGGCCGGATGGGTCAGGGCGAAATTAGCCGACATTCGTTTCGGAAGTTGGAAAATTCCCACTCTCCTCGCCGACAGCATCGCGCCGGAGGTTGGCGGCGATGTGACAGGGTGTAGCGGCGCACGCCCCGGTTGATTACATTGGGCTTGTGCCAAGTCCCGCGCCCCAGATCGATCTCCCGTTCCAGCCCGTCGAGGCGGTCGCGGGAGACGTGCGCGCGGGCGTGCTGTTCCTGTGCGACCACGCTTCCAACGCGTTGCCGCCGCACTACGGCTCGCTCGGGCTGGATCCGGCCCAGTTCGCCCGACACATCGCCTATGACATCGGCGCCGCGGCGGTCACGCGGGCGCTGGCGGCGCAGTTCGGGGCGCCCGCGCTCCTGACCCGCTTCTCGCGGCTGCTGATCGACCCAAACCGGGGCGCGGACGATCCCACGCTGGTGATGAAGCTGTCCGACGGGGCGATCGTCCCTGGCAACCGCCATGCGGACGCCGCCGAGGCGGAGCGCCGCCGGGAGCTGTACTGGCGGCCCTACCGGGACGCCATCGGGGCGCAGCTCGACGCCATGTGCGCCGCCGGGCCCGTCCCGGCCATCGTGTCGCTGCACTCGTTCACCCCTGTCTGGCGCGGCGCGCCCCGGCCGTGGGGCATCGCGCTCCTGTGGGACCGGGACAAGCGCATGGCCGAGCCCCTGCTCAACGAACTGCTGCGCGGCGACGTGACCGTGGGGGACAACGAGCCCTACGACGGCGCGCTGATGGGCGACACGCTGTATGAAGCGGGCACGCGGCGGGGGCTCGCGCACGTGCTCATCGAGGTGCGGCAGGACCTCGTGGCGACCGACGCTGGCGCGCGGGACTGGGCGGCGCGCCTCGGCGACGCTCTCGCCCCTGTTCTGGCGCGGCCGGACGTGCACACGATCGAGCATCATGGAAGCCGGGCGGGCGCTTGCGCGTCGCGCCCCAGACTGAACGGGAGACAGGCATGACGCAGGGTTTGAACATCGACCAGCAGACGCAGACCGAGCTTGAGGCGGCGGCGTTCCGGCGTCTGCTCAACCATCTGCAAACGCGCACGGACGTGCAGAACATCGACCTGATGAACCTTGCGGGCTTCTGCCGCAACTGCCTGTCGAACTGGCTGAAGGACGCCTCCGACGAGCGCGGCCTCGGGCTGGCCAAGGAAGACCTGCGCACGCACGTGTATGGAATGACCTACGACGAGTGGAAGGGCCGCTTCCAGCGCGAGGCGAATCCGGACCAGTTGCGCCAGTTCGCGCAATCGCCCGCCGCCAAGGGCGAACACGCCTGACGCGATGGTTCCGCGGCCGCGCGCTGAATAGCGGGGATTAACCCGCCGCCCAGCTTGACCCCCGTGGCCGCGCGGGGCAAGCCTTCGCGAAAGTCGGGCCGGCTCCTCAGGGGCGGGCCCCCTGTTCATTCAGCCCGGGTTGCATCATGGATTCCGCCACCGTCAACGCCTCGCACCTGCGCGCCTTCATCGAGCGCATCGAAAAGCTCGAAGAGGAAAAGCGCGCCATCGCGGACGACATCAAGGATGTCTACTCCGAGGCGAAGGGCACGGGGTTCGACGCCAAGATCATCCGCAAGATCGTCTCGATCCGCCGCATGGACCGCGAAAAGCGCCGCGAGGAGGAGGAAATCCTCGACCTCTACCTGAGCGCGCTTGGCATGGTGGAATAGGCTTTTTTCTGTCGTTTGCAGCTTAGCTCCACTTCCCCGGACGCGAAGCGGTCCGGGGCCCAGAGCCGTTGAGTTGAGCGTTTGCCCCTGGATCCCGGGTGCCGCTTTGCGGCCCCGGGAAAGTGGTGCGACAGGCTCCGGCGGGCGCCGCCGTTATGGCAGCGTGAGCATCCCGGCTTCGCCGGTCTCCAGCCCGAACAGCAGCCGCTGGCCGTCCTTGTCCCACGCCAGCGCGGACACGATGGGGCGGGCTTTCGCGGCCGGGGTCTCGTCTTCGCCAAGGCCCTTGCGCACCAGCAGTTCGGCGTCGTCCAGAAGCCGGGTCAGCAGGATCCAGCCGTCCTCGTAGCCGATCGCCAGCACCTGCGCCTTGGGGTGGAAGGCCACGCGCGACACTTTCGCCGGGCGCACGCCGCACTCCTTCGGGGGCTTGCCCATGGGGCCGTCCT
>JAQGJX010000212.1 GCA_028290405.1 Hyphomicrobiales bacterium | reverse complement strand
TTCATGGTGGTTGAAACCGGGCTTCACGCCAACGACTTCGAACTTGGGCAGCTTGTCGCCAATGCCGAGCATGGTTTTTCTCTCTCTGTAAGAGCGGCTTGCGCCGCAGGAACCTTGGCCCGGAGCGCATCGCCGCCGGGCATGAGTGAGAGATAGGCGGCGGCCGGTTATTGTTCCAATCGATTGTTTTGTGATTTTCGATTGGTTAGGCCGATGAACTGAATCTCTCCGCCGTCATGGCGGCGAAGGCCGCCACGCAGGGCAGGCCGCACGCTCAACCGGCCCGCCGTGGGTCCCGGCCGCCGAGATGACGCGCGGCGGACGCGAGCCGCGACTCCCGCAGGATGACGCTTCAAGACTCCGCGGCCGCGTGAAGATTGCCCCCTCCCCTTCCCGCCGCTATACCGCCCGCTCCCCCATCGCTTACGCCGGCCCGTTTCGGCGAGTGAGCAGCAGGAGCGCACATGATTTCCGTCACGTTTCCAGACGGCGCCCAGCGCCAGTTCGAACCCGGCGTCTCGGGCGTCGACATCGCCAAATCCATTTCCCCCTCGCTCGCCAAGCGCACTGTCGCGATGACGGTGGACGGCGTGCTGAGCGACCTTGCCGACAGGGTCAGCCGCGACGCCAAGATCGAGTTCGTGAACCGCGAAGACCCCCGCGCGCTGGAGCTGATCCGCCACGATTGCGCGCACGTGCTGGCCGAGGCCGTGCAGGCGCTGTATCCGGGCACGCAGGTCACCATCGGCCCGGTGATCGAGAACGGGTTCTACTACGACTTCCATCGCGCCACGCCCTTCACGCCCGAAGAGTTCGCGGCCATCGAGAAGAAGATGCGCGAGATCATCGCGCGCGACGCCGCCTTCACCAAGGAGGAGTGGACGCGCGACCAGGCCAAGAGCTTCTTCGAGACGCGCGGCGAGGCGTTCAAGATCGAGCTCGTGGACATGATCCCCGAGGACCAGACCCTCAAGATCTACAAGCAGGGCGAGTGGCTGGACCTGTGCCGCGGCCCGCACATGACGTCCACCGGCAAGATCGGCTCGGCCTTCAAGCTGATGAAGGTGGCGGGCGCCTATTGGCGCGGCGACAGCGACAAGCCCATGCTGAGCCGCATCTACGGCACGGCGTTCGCGAAGCAGGAGGACCTCGACGCCTACCTCAAGCAGCTTGAGGAGGCCGAGCGCCGCGACCACCGCCGCCTCGCGCGCGAGATGGACCTCTTCCACTTCCAGGAGGAGGGTCCCGGCACGGTGTTCTGGCACCCCAAGGGCTGGACGCTGTTCCAGACGCTCATCAACTACATGCGCCGGCGCCAGGAAGAGGCGGGCTATATCGAGGTGAACACCCCCCAGGTGCTCGATCGCGCGCTGTGGGAAACGTCCGGCCATTGGCAGACGTATCGCGAGAACATGTTCCTCACCAAGACCGAGGACGAGCGCGTGTTCGCCCTCAAGCCGATGAACTGCCCCGGCCACGTGCAGATCTTCAAGAACGGCCTGAAGAGCTATCGCGACCTGCCGCTGAAGATCGCCGAGTTCGGCATCGTGCATCGCTACGAGCCCTCGGGCGCGCTGCACGGGGTGATGCGCGTGCGCGCGTTCACCCAGGACGACGCGCATATCTTCTGCACCGAAGACCAGATTATGGACGAAGCCATGAAGGTCAACGACCTCATCATGTCCGTCTACGAGGACTTCGGCTTCTCGGACATCGTCCTGAAGCTCTCGACGCGGCCTGAAAAGCGCGTCGGCTCGGACGACGTGTGGGACAAGGCGGAAGCCGCTCTCGCGCGCGTGCTGGAAAAGGTGGGCGAGACGGGCGTCAGGACCGGAGTCAACCCGGGCGAAGGCGCCTTCTACGGCCCCAAGCTCGAATACACGCTGCGCGACGCCATCGGGCGCGAGTGGCAGTGCGGCACCACGCAGGTGGACTTCAACCTGCCCGCGCGCTTTGGCGCGTTCTACATTGGCCCGGACAGCGAGAAGACGACGCCGGTGATGATCCACCGCGCCATGTTCGGCTCGCTGGAGCGCTTCACCGGCATTCTCATCGAGCATTACGCCGGCCACCTGCCGCTCTGGCTCTCGCCTCTCCAGGTGATGATCTGCACGATCACCCAGGACGGCGACGAGTACGCGCGCGAGCTCGCCGCAGCCGCACGCAAGAAGGGCCTGCGGGTGGAGATGGACCTGCGCAACGAGAAGATCACCTACAAGGTGCGCGAACACTCGCTCGCGAAGGTCCCGGTGCTGATGGTGGTCGGCAAGCGCGAAGCGGAAGAGCGGACTGTGTCCATCCGCCGCCTTGGCTCGCAGGCGCAGACGCCCATGAGCATGGACGACGCGCTGGCCTCGCTGGCCGCAGAGGCCGTGGCGCCGGACGTGAAGCGGGGATAGGCCGCATCCCCCAGCAAGGCTCCGCTTCCCGGACGCGCGGCGATCGGGGAAGCGGGCCTTGGAAGGCAGCGAGTCGAGAGCTTCAGCGCCGGACGACGGCGCCTTTGGTCATCTCGACCGCAGCCAGGAGCAGCGCCCTCATCCGCCCCAGGGCCCGTTCGTCCGGATGGTCGAAGCACGCGACCCCCAGGCTCGCCACTATGCCCCCGGAGGCGGTCGCCAGGGGCGCGGCGACGCCGATCACGTCCGCGTCCACTTCCCCGAAGGTGACGGCGTAGCCCTGCCGCCGCAGCGCGGCGAGCTCGCGGCGAAAGTCCTTCAGCGAAAAGGACGGTCCCATCTCCGCCGCGAGATTCTCCTCGAGCGCCCGCAGCCTGCGCGGCGGCAGTTGCGCCAGGATGACTTTCGACGGCGCGCCACGGGACAGCGGCATGAGGCGCCCGCGTTCGTAGCTCACCCGCGCAAGGCCGACCGCCCCGGCCGCTTCCTCGTGAACGCACATGACCCGGTCGCGATAGAACCGGCACAGCAAGATGGAGCACGGAGCGCCCGCCTGCTCGGCGAGCCATTTCATGGCCGGGCGGGCCGCGCTCACCAGCGGATCGCTGTGGCGGATGTTTCGATCCAGTTCGATGATCGCAGGACCCAGCACATAGACTCGGTCGCCCTCGATCAGGTCGAGCAGGCCGAATTCCACCAGCGCGCCGAACTGGCGGTAGGCGGTGCTGACCGATACCCCCAGGGCCGCAGCCGCTTCCTCGATCGGCCAGGCGGGTCGCTCGACCGTGAACAGCCGCAGGATCAGGAAGACGCGATCCGTAAGGTTCATGCGGGCTGCTTGTAGCGGCTCGCAGGCCGCGCGAGGCCCAGGTGCGACCGCAGCGTGGTTCCCTCGTAGGCGGTGCGGTGCAATCCGCGCCCCTGCAGCTCGGGAACGAGCGTCGCGGCGAGATGGTCGAGATCGCCCGGCATGGTCGAGGGCTGCAGGATGAAGCCGTCGCAGGCCTCGCTCTCGAACCAGTCCTGCATGACGTCCGCAACCTGCGTGGTGGAACCCACGAGGCAGAGCTTGCCGTGGGAGCCGGCGAGGCGCTGATAAATCTGCCGGATGCTCAGCCCGTCCCGGCGGGAGAGGTTCATGACGTTCCTGAACGTGCCCTGCTCGGAGCGCGGGCTCGGGCGGTCCGGCAGCGGCCCGTCGATGTCGCAGTCGCTCAGGTCCAGCGAAAGCAGGTCGGCGATGTAGGCGCGCCCCACGACAGGGTCGATGAGCGACTGCATGTGCTCATAGCGCTCGCGCGCCTCGGCTTCCGTGGGCGCGCAGAACACGGTGCAGCCGGGCATGATGCGCATCTGGTCCGGCGTGCGGCCATGGCGCGCCATGCGGCTCTTCACGTCCTTGTAATAAGCGCGCGAGTCCTCGCGCGTCAGCTCCGAGGTGAACACCGCGTCCGCCGTGGCGGCCGCAAGTTCGCGCCCGTCCTCCGACGTGCCGGCCTGGAAGATCACCGGGTGGCCCTGGGGCGGCCGCGGCACGTTGAGCGGCCCGCGCACCTTGAAGTGCTCGCCCTGATGATCGAGCACATGAAGCCGCGCGGGATCGAAGAAGCGCCCGCTCTCGCGGTCGTACAAAAACGCGTCGTCGTCCCAGCTGTCCCAAAGGCCGCGCACCACGTCCACGAACTCGCGCGCGCGATGATAGCGGGCCGCATGGCCGTAGTGCTCGTCCCGGCCAAAGTTGAGCGCCTCGGCGGCGTTGCCGGACGTGACGACGTTCCACCCGGCCCGCCCCGCGCTCAGCCAGTCGAGCGACGCGAAGCGCCGGGCCACATGATAGGGCTCGTTGTAGCTCGTGGTCGCGGTGGAGACGAGCCCGATGCGCTCCGTCACCATGGCGAGCGCGCCCAGCAGCGTCGTGGGCTCGAAATAGGCCGTGTACTGCGCGGTGCGCGACAGGGTCTCGTAGCTCTTGGTGTCCCGCACGGCGGCCGAGTCGGCGAAGAACAGAAAGTCGAAACAGGCGCGCTCGCTCGTGATCGCGCATTGGACGTAATGCCGCGCGTTGACGCCCGCGTCCGGCTGCGCGTCCGGGTGGCGCCATGCGGCGATATGGTGCCCGGTGTTCTTGAAGAACACACCGAGGTTCATGGTTCCACGCGCGCTCGCCGCCATGCCCGACTCCCTACGGTTGAATCAGGACATGCGCCGTGCGGATGGGCGCGGGCGAGCGGACAAAGTGGATCCGGCGTTCCATCGCGTTCCTCCGCAGTCGTCGCTTGTCGCGAACTTGTCAGGTTTCAAATTACGAAAAGCTTGCTTGACTCGCAACCGTGATATGCAATCCTTTCGCAAGAACTGCAAAAATCCGCTCATACAAGATGCGGACCCGGGTGACGGGCGGACCCTTCGAGCCGCCCGGCCTGCGGTGATAAATTGGAGGCGACGCGTGGGCTCTGAACGTCTGAACTCGCCCATTTCAACGCAGGAGCTGGAGCGCCGCTGGCGCGCGGTGCGCGCGGCCATGCCGGAGCGCGGCGTCGATGTCCTGCTGATGCAGAACAACAACGACTACATGGGCGGGTACGTGCGCTACTTCACGGACATTCCCGCCACCACCGGCTACGCCAATACGGTCATCTTTCCCAAAGACGACGACATGACGCTGGTGACGCACGCGCCCTTCGGGACGGACCGCCGCATCGAGGCTTCGCAGAGCCAGCCGTTGCGCGGCGTGAAACGCGTGCTGGGACAGCCGTTCTTCTGCAACACGCCCTATACGCTGGGGCCCGAGATCGACCTGGTGCGCACGGCGCTCGCAGCGCACAAAGGCGCGACCATCGGCCTCGTGGGCCTCGCCACCCTGCCCTTTCCGCTGATCGACGCCTTGCGGCGGGACGGCTTCGCGTTCGTCGACGTCTCGGACATGGTCGACCTCATCAAGGCGATCAAGAGCCCTGAGGAACTGGCGCAGATCCGCCGCACCGCGCGCATGCAGGATGGCGCGATGGAGGCCGCGTTCGCGGCGATCAGGCCGGGCATGAAGGAAATCGAGGTCGCGGCTGTCGCGCAGGCGTATTGCGCCGCGCACGGGTCCGAGCAGGGCCTCTATCTCACCTGCTCCTACCAGCCCGGCGCGCCGGTGCGCCAGGCGAACCGCTATTACCAGAACCGCACGCTGCGCGAGGGCGATCTCTTCACCCTGCTGGTGGAGACCAACGGACCCGGCGGGTTCTACACGGAGATCGGGCGAACCTGCGTGCTGGGCAAGGCGACGGCCGATCTTCACGACGAGCACGCGTTCATCGTGGAGGCGCGCAACTACACGCTGGCGCGCCTGCGCCCGGGCCTCTCCTGCGCCGACGCCTTCAACCAATACAACGCTTTCCTCAAGTCGCACGGCAAGCCCGCGGAAGCGCGCCTGCACTGCCATGGGCAGGGCTACGACATGGTCGAGCGTCCGCTGGTGCGCGACGACGAACCCATGATGATCGCGCAAGGCATGAACATCGCCTGTCATCCCAACTACGTCACGGACCGGGTGTTCGCGACGTTCTGCGACAATTACATCGTGGGTCCCGACGGTATGGAGCGCATCCACGCCTTTCGCGAAGCGCTGGTGGAAGCCTGACACAAGACAGGGAACCCATGCAGCGCCCGCTCGACATCGTCGTCCTGTTGAACTCGCCTGAGGAAACCCAGCGCGCCTATCGCGAAGGGCTGCCGGCGGCCGGCGGCGACCTGCGCGTCCATGTGGTCAACGACGTTGGCGACATCGATCCGTTGCTGCCCTCCATGGAGGCGCTGATGACCTACGGGTCGTTCCTGTGCGGGCGGGGACCGGAGATCTTCGCCGCCGCGCCGCGGCTGGGCTGGGTCCAGGCGCTGGGTTCGGGCGTCGACAACCTGCTGCCGGAACGGGCGGACGTGGCGGTGAGCTGCGTGCGCGGAATCCACGCGGGCGCCGTCTCGGAAGCGGTCTTCGCCGCGTTGCTCGCGCTCAGCCGCGACATGCCCCGGACGTGGCGCAACCAGCGCGCGCACACGTGGGAGCGCCGTCCCTCCTCGCTGCTAGAAGGCAAGCGCATCGGCCTGCTGGGCGTGGGCCTGATCGCCGAGGCGCTGGCGCCGCGCTGCAAGGCCTTCGGCATGCACGTGGTCGGCTTCACGTCGCGCCAGGACGCCATTGCGGGCGTGGACGAAATTCGCACGCGCGAGGATCTCGCCGCCAAGGTCGGCGACCTCGACGCCCTCGTAGCCCTGACGCCGCTGACGCCGCAAACGCGGCATCTGGTGAGCCCGCAGGTTCTGGCGGCGATGAAGCCTTCGGCCTTTCTCGTCAACGTGGCGCGCGGCGGGATCGTCGACGAGGCGGCGCTGCTGGACGCGCTGCGCCGCGGCGCGCTGGCGGGCGCGGCTCTCGACGTGTTCGCCGCCGAACCGCTGCCGGCCGGCCATCCCTTCTGGGACATGGACAACGTCATCGTGACCCCGCACGTCGCGGGCATGAACCGCGAATACGTCGCCCAGGCGATGCCGACGCTTCTGCACAACATCCGCGCGTACCGCGCCGGCGCGTTCGAGGACATGATCAGCCTTGTGCGCGCGCCGGCTTCCGCATCCAACGCGTCGTCGTCGTGACGTCGCCTTTCAATCAAGGTGCATGACAATGGGTAACCAGGCTCTTCTCGTCGGCAGCGTTCCGCTCAAGAGCGTCGAGGAGGTGATGCGGGCGTTCGGTGGGCCGCTGGGTCCCTTCCTGCCCGCCGTGCCGGACGGCGAAGTGGGCGAGCGACGCTCGTGGGTGCTGCGGCTGTCCTACCAGGTCTTCAACGGGCATGAGGACCTCGAGACGATCCAGCGTCCCGCGCGCGTCAACGGCGTCGAGCAATTGATGCCCACCAGCCGCGAGGACGTCTGGCGGTTCCGCGTCAAGCCGGGCGTGGAGCGCGTGCGCTTCGGCAACCCGGGATACCGGCTCGGCTACGCCAAGGACGCGGTGAACTCCTACTTCGTCTTCAAGACGCTGCGCGAGAAGGGCGAGATACCGCCGGGCGTGCGGTTCCAGATCTCGATGCCGATGGTCAACAGCGTCGTGCGGCCCCTCACCTTCCCAGAGCCGCAGGACCTCGAGAAGATCCGCCCCGGCTACGAAGAAGCGATCGCCGCGGAGCTTGAAGCGATCCTGGAGGCGATTCCCCATGAAGACCTGGCGATCCAGTGGGATTGCGCCTGGGAAGTAGCGGCCGTGTACGACGGGATCGAGGGGTATCCGGCCGAGCGCGAGATCGACACGCACGTGGCCCCCGTGGGCCGCCTCTCGAAGTTGATTCCGGAGGACGTGGCGTTGGGCTTCCACTTCTGCTTCGGCACGTTCGGCGGCTGGCCGCGCTTTGCGCCTGCGGATCTGGGGCGCTGCGTGGAACTGGTGAACGCCGCCGTGAAGGCGACGGGCCGCCGCGTCGACTGGGCGCACATTCCCGCGCTCGATCGGCTCGACGACGCGTTCTATGCGCCGCTCGCCAATCTCGACGTCGGCGACACCCGCGTCTACCTCGGCCTCGTGCACAGCATGGACAGCTTCCAGCAGCGGCTCGAGATCGCGCGGCGCTATTTGCCGGACTTCGGCGTCGCGGCCTATTGCGGCTTCGGCCGCACGCCGCCCGAGGAACTGCCGAAGGTCCTGCAGGACCACCTGACGGCGATCAAGCTCGCGGGAAAATAACGCCGGCCAACGCGGCCGCGCAACGCATCAAGGGGGAGGACAACATGAAGACAACAGCATCCCGCATCGCCTGTGCGGCCGCGGCGTTCATTTTCTCGGCCTCCGCAGCGCTCGCGCAGGCCTATCCCAACAAGCTCATCCGGATCATTTCGCCCGCCCCGCCGGGCGGAAGCACCGACATCGTCGCCCGCCTCGTCCAACCGGGGCTTCAGGAGGCGCTGAAGCAAACGGTGATCGTGGAGGCGCGCGGCGGCGCCGGCGGATACATCGGCTCCGAAGTGGTCGCCCGCTCGCCGGCGGACGGCTACACGCTGCTGCTGGGCGGCGCGTTCACCACCATCACCGCGACCCTCCAGGCCAACCCCAGCTACAACCCCCGCAAAGACCTGACGCTCGTGTCGATCTTCGCAACGGTGCCCAACATGCTGGTCGGCGGCCCGAAGCTGAAGGCCCGCAGCGTCGCGGAGCTTGTGGCGGAAGCCAAGGCCAATCCCGGCAAGCTCAACATCGGCTCCAACGGCGTCGGCACGACGCTGCATCTGTCGGGCGAACTGTTCAAGATCCGCACGGCCACGACCATCGAGCACGTGGCCTACAAGGGCTGGGCGGATTGCGTCGCCGGCGTGGTCAACGGCGAAGTCGAGATGATGTTCGACAACCTCTCCACCGCGCTGCCCAACATAGCCAGCGGCAAGCTGCGCCCCCTCGCGGTGGCCGCCGCGACGCGGCACCGCTCGCTACCGGACGTGCCGACCCTCAGCGAACTGGGCGTGCCGGACGCCGAAGTCATGTCCTGGTTCGGCATCATGGTCCCGGCCGCCACCCCGCCCGACGTGGTGGCGACGCTGGGCCGCGCGTTCAAGGAGATCGCCGACAAGCCCGCCTTCCAGCAGCTCGTGCAGCAGCAAGGCATGGACGCCAACTTCTATGGACCCGAAGAAGCCGGGAAGTTCTGGACCTCCGAAATCGAGAAGTGGGAAACCGTCATCAAGGCCGCCGGCATCAAGGCGCATTAGGGTCGCAACAAAAGCGCGCCGCGGACGCAACCGCGCGCGGCGCGCTCAATGCGGCGCCGCGCCTTCCGCCTGGGCGGCGCCCGTCAGGGGCGCCGATGGTCTCCCGCGCGCTCATTACCTTGTCAGCCGATTTTGGACATCATAGAGTTTCGTGCCCAAGGCTGACGCACAGATCGGCCTGGGAGCGGAGAGACGCCATGGTATCCGGGTGCTTTACCTCAGCCATAGCCAGCAATGCCTGCGCAGCCGTGAACGCGCGGCGCGCCGCATGAGCCATCTGGTGACGCTGCAACCGAGCGGGCACAATTTTCAGGTCGAGCCTGGAGAGTCCATTCTCAGGGCCGGCCTCGCCGCCGGGTTCGCCCTTCCGTTCAGTTGCAAGCAGGGCGTCTGCCGCACCTGCCGCGGCAAACTTGTCTCCGGACAGGTCGATCTTGGAGACGTGCACCCGGCCTATCTCAACGAAGCCGACCGGGCGGCCGGCTACGTGCATTTGTGCCAGGCGAGCGCGCTGTCCGACGTCACGCTCGACGTGAAGGAACTGGAGGGGCTGGCGGGCGTGACGGTGAAGAAAGTCCCGTGCCGCATCGCCAAAATCGAACGCGCGGCGCCCGACGTGGTCATCCTGCATCTGCGCTTGCCGATGAACGAGAACATGATGTTCGTGGCTGGCCAGCATGTGGAGTTCATCCTGCCGGGCGATGTCCGGCGGACATATTCCATCGCCACAAAGCCGAGCGTCGACGGCGTCTGCGCCCTTGAGGTTCATATCCGGCAGGTTCCGGGCGGGCTGTTCAGCGAGCAGATGCTCAACGCCATGAAGGAACGCGAACTGATGAAGTTCGAGGGCCCCTTGGGCTCGTTCCACTTGCGCGACAGCGACAGGCCTGCGGTCCTGATCGCCGGCGGAACGGGCTTTGCGCCCATGAAATCCATGCTGGAGCACGTGTTCGAAAGAGGCGTGCACAAGCGGCGCGCCGTGTCGCTGTATTGGGGCGCCCGCACGCGCAAGGACCTTTATCAACTGGAAGTCGCAGAGCGCTGGGCTGCGGAGCGCCCGGAGTTCCGCTTCGTGCCCGTTCTGTCGCAGGCGACGGCGGATTGCGGCTGGAGCGGACGCGAGGGGCTCGTGCACGAGGCGGTCCTGCAGGACCTGCCGAACCTCGCCGGCGTCGAGATTTACGCCTGCGGAGCGCCCGGGATGATCGACGCGTGCCGCCGCGACTTCATTGGATTGGCCGGATTGCCCGATGCGTCGTTCTTCGCAGACGCATTTTTGACCCGAGCGGATCGGGCCGTCACGGCCTGACGACAGCACTGGAGCAAAGCATGAGCCTGACACGTGACATCATCGCCGACGGCATCGCCGACCCGGCCCCCGAGCGCAATTCCATCGTCAAGCCTTACGTGATGTCGCACGGAACGCTTGAGTGCCACGACCTCAAGGCGTCCCGCCGCTTCTACGAAGAGTTCCTTGGCCTCGAATGCGTGCGCCACGCCATCCCCGCCATGGTGATCCGCTGCGGCCTCAAGTTTCATATCGTGGCCGTGCAGGTCGGCGACAGCGTCCATCCCCTCAACGTCCTGAACCATTGGGGCCTGGACGTCGAATCCCGCGAGAAGGTGGACGAAGCCTACGAGAACGCGCTGAAGCACAAGGACACGTACCAGATCCGCCAGGTGCTGAAGCCTGTGTCGCAGCATGGCGTCTATTCGTTCTATCTTGAGGACCTCGACCACAATTGGTGGGAGATCCAGTACATCCCGGGCTTCCAGCACGAAGATATGTTCGACTTCGGCGACCGCTTCTCCATGGACGACAGCGCCAACCCCGCAGACCTCACGGAGCTGAACGTCAAGAACAGCTCCTGAGGGCCGCCCCAACCATGCAGCGTTTGGGTCGACGCGTCAGCGTCGGCCCAAGCGGCGCGGCGCCTGCGCTTATGCGGCGGCCTTGTTCCGGCTTTCGATGTGTTCAGGCGAACCCAGCTTCGGCATGCCGAGCATTTCACGCGCTTCCGCGGGCGTCGCAGGCTCAAAGCCCAGATCGCGGATGACGGTCACGATTCGCTCCACGAGTTGCGCGTTCGACTTGGCCGGCTCGCCACGGCGATAATTGATGTTGTCCTCAAAGCCGACGCGAACGCCGCCGCCCAGCAGAAGCGACTGCAAGGTTGCGTGGTGCTGCGTCGGCCCCACGCCCAATGTCGAGAACAACGAACCCGCCGGCAGTTGGGACACATAGTCCATGAGCGTCTGCGGGCGCCACGAGGCCGCGCTCTGGTTCACGCGGTTCATCCCCATCACGAACGAGAACGAATACGGCGGCTTCAGCAGGCCCATGTCGATCAGCAGCTTGGCGTCGTCGATCTGCGAGTTGTTGAAGATTTCCAGCTCAGGCGTGATGCCGCGGTCCTGCATCATCTTTGCGGCGCGATACAGGAAGGACCGCGTCCATGCGATGTAATGCTCGGGGCCGTTGGGGAAGCAGACGACCCCGATGCCCATGTCGAGCGAGCACATTTCAGGGTTCGCCTCGAGGGTCTCCAGGCCCTGCTCGGCCGTGTTCAGGTGCCTGCCCGGCGCAAGAGCGGGCGCGATCGAGTTCTGGATGATGATCGGGCACTTCTCCCGCACAAACCGGTTGATCTGCCGAAACACGGAGGCTGAATTGGTTTGCACGCCCTCGCTGTCGCGCGCGTGCATGTGCGCGAGCGCCGCGCCCGCATTGTAGCACTCGTTCACGCAGCTTGCGATTTCGTCCGGCTGCTCGGGGAGCGCGGCGTTGGCGGACTTGCCATGGAAGTTCGATGTCGGCGCTATGGTAACGATCACCTTGTTGCTGGCCATTTCACTCTCCCGTGTTCAGCTTTTTTGCTTGGGCTCGAAGCGCTCCTGGGTCTCGCGCTCCAGGGGCACGACCGGCAGCAGCAGATGCGAAGGACGCACCGCGTCGCGGAAAACCTTGTGCAGCACCGTCGCGCTCGAACAGATGTGATAGGGCACGTATTCCGCGTTCGTCGCCCCGCCCACGCCCGTGGGCACGTCCAGGCTCGCAATCTCGATGGCGATGCGGTGGCCCTTCCTGAACATGTTCGCGAACGCCATGATCTCGATGGCGTACTCCTCGATGGCGCCGGGCGGGACCGGCCGGGCGGCCTCGCGGGTGAGCGGATGCCACGGGCGCCCGGGCGCCGAGCGCTCAGGATCGAGGGCGCGGTGCGAGGCCTTGAGCCAGCCCCGGCTGACTTCTCGTTCGGGCAGGCCTGCTGGAAGCTGACGCTCCCCCTCGCGAACCGTGAGAACGGCGTTGTCCGGCCCCACGTCCTTGAGGATGACGATGAAGTTCGTGTCCTCCTGGTCTATGGACGCAAAGAGGTTCAGGCACGCCGGGCCCGCCACAAGCAGGTCTTCAGACAGGGGATCGCTCACGTACCGGAGCTTTTGCACGACGCTCGTTTGCGACAGCGGCATTTGCACGAACGCGTCCGGCGCCTCGGGCCCGGCGCCGCCCTCGGGCTGGCTTGGCCGCAGACGCTCCCAACTGGCGAGGAACAGCTTCGTCCATTGCGCCTCGCGCGGGGGCCATTCGTGCGCTGTCCGCCAGGCGTTTTCGCCCATCGTCCAGTAGCGGACCGCAGGCTCCTGCATCACGCCGGTGTCGAGCCCCTTCAGCCAATGGTCGTGCCAGCGCAGGATTTCTCCATGCAGCGCGCGGAACGGGCGTTCGAGATGGGCCGGGCCGGTGAGCAGCAATTTTTTCGGCGCGACGATGTTGCGGAACCAGTTCTGCGCGCCATTCAGATGCGTCTTGTAGGTGTAGGCGTACCAGCCGCTGCCCGTGTACGTGGGCGTCGTCACCCGCGCGAACTCGGCCTCGCTCTTCTGCACCGCCTCGAGCCTGTCGAACGGATCGAGGAGCAGGTCGAAATAGGCCGGCATGTGCTGGCCTTTTTGCGCGACGACGTTGAACACGTTCGGATACATCCGGTAATCGGGATTGTTCATGGCGGCGCGCCACTGCCGTTCACGTTCGCCGGTCAGTTCGCCCGGCGCCGTCCTGTTCTGGTGGAAGGCCGAGAAATGGCCGATCAGATAGCGGAAGAGATGCAGCACGCCGCCCGGATGCTCGTCCCGAAATCCGCCCAGATGCCCATAGGCGCCGCGCGGGTCGAACGGGAAGATGGCCTTGAGGTGCGGCGGCTGCTGCTTGGCGACGGCCAGTTGCTCCGCGCCGAAGCCAGAGATGCCCACCATTCCCACATTGCCGTCGCACCAGGGCTGGGCGGCGATCCATTCGATCAGATCGTAGCAATCCCACTCGCGCGAACCGCCCGAGCCCGACTTCCCGACGCCGCGCGGCGAGCCGATCACGTGCGCATATCCGCGCGAGACGAAGTAGTTGGTGTCCCCCGCCTCCAGCAAACCCGCCCACAGGGGCGCCCAGGCGGGCTGGGGCGGAAGGGAGCGGGCGTAGTCCGGCCCCATCAGATCCTTGTTGTAGATCGAGAAGGCGAGCAGCGCGGGAAAGCGGCCTTCAGCGGGCGGACGGTAGACGTCGACGGCAAGCTCCACGCCGTCGCGCACGACAACGCGCACGTCGCGCTCCTCGGTCAGCCCCTCATGGTCGGGCGGCCGATCATAGCCGCTGGAGAAATCGTAGCCCGCTCCCTGAAGCGCCTTCATGCGCCCCTCCCGCGAGCGGCCCTGATCGCCTCCCAGACGCGGCAGGGCGTAAGAGGCATGTCGATGTGCGTCACGCCCAGCGGCGCCGGGGCAGCGCTGACCGCGGCCCCGCAGGCCTGGCGGGGCAGGTTCAGGTCCGTGACGTACGAGCCCACGCCCCTGAGAAAACGCTGGTCTTGCGTGCGCCGCGCGGCCTGGCCGATCCCGTAACCCATCTGGTCCTCCCCTGAGGCGTTCCGCGAGCGCAGGAGTGTGTCCTGCGCTCGCGTTGGATGCCGGCGCTACGGCGCGATGAGTTTCCGGGCGTCGATGTCGCGCCGGATGAGCCGGAACTCCTTGGCCATCTCGATGTGCGGGTTGAACTCCTCCGGCTCCAGCTTGTTGGTCATCTCGGGATAGAGCGGGGAGTTGAAGCCGACGTACTTCTTCTCGATCTCCTTCGTCTCGTCCGGCTTCGCCTTGATGAACTCGATGCCTTCGCCGATGCAGGTCCGGAAGTTCTTGACGACGTCAGGATTGTCCTTCGCCCACTTGCCCGAGGCTATCCACATGGTGAGCAGCATGCTCTCGCGCACGGCGGTGAAATATTCCTCCGGCGCGCGCACCCCGGCGCCCGAGCGCACGATGCCCGTCCGGATCGGCTCCACGGCGAGGACGCCGTCGAGCGTCTTTGATTTGAGAAGGTCGTTCATCTGCGGGAACGTGGTCTCGATATATGTGACGTCCTGCTCGACCCCGGCGTTCTTGAGCCATTTGCGGAAGACGACGTGGGCTACGGAATTGACGCCCGGCACGCCGATCTTCTTGCCCTTGAGGTCGGCCGCGGTCTTGATCTGCTGGTCGGCGGCCATCACGAGGCTCAACACCTCCTTGCCGCGCGTGATCTGCGAAGAGCCCGAGACCGCGACGATGTCGAGGCCGCCATCCACCGCCTGCAAAAGCACCGGGGGCGTGCTCGCGCCGATCTGCAGGCTGTTGGAGACGAGGGCCGGGACGATGTTGTTGATGACGGGTATGCGGGTCATCGTCGGCTCGATCTTGAACCGGGCGAAGCAGCCGTTCTCCGCAGCCACGTAGGCGGGCAGGAAGTCGGAGGCCGTCGGGTATCCGATGGCGACCTTGGTCTGCGCTTGCGCAGGCGCTGCGGCCATGGCGGCGAGCAGCGCGGCGGCGGTGGACAGCATCAATGCGGAACGGTTCATGGCGTTACCTCCTCGTGAGCCTCGTAGTGCTTTGCTTTGCGCGTTGATTGTGACGTGTTCGCCTAGTGCGCCAGCCCCTCCAGCTTGAGGATCATGTCGTGCTCCACGGGCTTGCCCGCCTCGTGGAAATCAACTTCGAGCAGCGCGCCCGTAGCAGGACAGAACCATTCGGTCACGCGCATGTCCTCGTGCAGCTTGATGCGATAGGCGGACGGCGGCTGGGCCCGCGTCGTGCTGGCGGCGCCTTCCCGCCAGCGCGTGTGGCCGGTGGAGAGGATGTATCCGGCGGCCGTCACCACGTGCGCCCCCGCGCCGTCGCGCGCCAGGAACAGCGCGTCGCCGATCCGCCGGAAGGGCTCCGCCTTGCAGCGTCGCGCGGGGTCGTCGTCGAACGCCCCGACGCGGGCGAGCCGCATCGCGCTTCGCGTCTCCTGCGTTGCCTCAGCATCGACCCCCCCGTCGGCCAGCACGACGCCGTACGCCTCGCGGGCCGCCTGCTCCGAGACAAGATCGTCCGCCACGTCCGCGGCGACGAGCGCGGGATCGCGCGCCAGCGGATCGCCCCAGCCGCCGCCGCCCTGCCAGGACACCTCGAAGAGGTCCCGGTTCGTCATCTTCATCAGGCCGGGCTTCGGGCCGAAGACCTCCGCGTCATGGCTGACGCGAACGCCACGCTCCACGGCTTTCCACCCCATGGTCTGGACGATGGTCGCTCCCGGCCAGCCTCCCGCGAGGCCGCGCGAGTTGGGAGACTCGGCGCCATGGGTCATCACCAGCGCCATCGCGTCGTCCACCGCCAGGGTCAGGGCGACTTCCGCGCTAAGGCCGCCGCGCTGGCGCCCGGCGCCGCCCGTGTCGCGGGCGAGCCGCCGGTGGATATAGAACAAGGGCGCCACCTGCTCGTTTCGCTCGACGTCCGCGATGGACGACATGGGCGACGTGATGGGGCCGCCCGCGCTCGCGCCGTCGCGCGTCGGCCATGCGGCGGACCCGCCCGCGAGCGGGTCCATGAGATGCAGTCCGAACGGTTCGCCGAACTGGTTCACGCCGCCCAAGTTGAACGTCGCCATGGCGCCGTCGTTCACGCCTTGCGCGCGATGCCGGTACTTCGGCGAGGCTTGGAGCATCTTGTTCAGGGCGCGCATGACCGCGCTTCCCGTCACCCAGATCGTCTCGACGGTCGCCGAGCCCACCGGGGCGGGGAACTTCGCAGTGCACAGCAGCCCCTCGGGCGCCACGATCTCGACAGGCGCAAGGGCTCCCTCGTTCCATTGCATGTCGAAGGCGAGCGTCGGCATCACGGCGCCCGCGACCGCGCCCATCAGGCCAGAACGGGTGGAGTTGATGAAGCCGGGCGCCTGCGGGCTCGAGCCGGAGAAGTCCAGCGTCATCGCGTCGCCGCTCTTGGTCAGCACGACGTCGATCTTGTAGAGCACGTTCTGGTGGCCGTCGTGCTCCAGGAAGTCGCTCGCGTGATACTGGCCGTCGGGCAGCTCGCGCAGGCGCTCGCGCATACGGGCCTCGCTGGAGGCGATCATGCGGCGGATGGCTTGCGTGACCGTCTTTGCGCCGTAGCGGGCCGCCAGTTCCTGCACCCGTTCGCGCGCCACGTTCAGCGTCGCCACGAAGGCGCGGATGTCGAGTTCGAGCAGATGCGGCAAGCGTGAGGCGGTGCAGATCATCTCCAGCACGTCGTCGCGCATCTCGCCCTGGTCGATGATCTTCACGCACGGAATGCGCATGCCTTCCTGATAGACCTCGCGCGCTTTAGGCGACCAGCTCGCGAAGTCCATGCCGCCAACGTCCGTCTCGTGCGCCTCGACGCCCGCCCACGCGACGATTTCGTCGCCCACGAAGATGGGGCCGACCATCTGGACGTCGTTCTGGTGCAGCGCGCCCACGTACGGATCGTTGCCGATGAACATGTCGCCGTCGCGCACGGCCATTTTCGTCTTTTGCGAAATGTGGCGGATGAACAGCCCGCACACCGGCGCCTGATAGGCGACCTGGAAGCCCATGGAGGCGACCGACCCGTCCGGCAGGAAAAGGCCCGTGAAGAAGTCCGACGCTTCCGTGACGGTGGGCGAGCCTGAAACGCTTTGCAGCGCGATGCGCATCTCCTCGGTGATCGCCACGAGGCGGTTGCGGATCACTTCGAACTGGATGGGGTTGAGGGCGGTGTCCTGGGTCATGCGCCAAACCTGATGTGGAGATTGCCTGAGGCGTCCGCAGTCGCGCGCGCCTTGGGCGGAACGACGACGCTCTGGCCGGGAAATTCGATGATGCAGGGACCCGCGACGTCCGTATCGGCCGGCGGGTAGCTGGTGCGGTAGATGGCCGTCTCCACCGCTTTCGAGGCGTCGTCGAAATAGACGGCGCGCACGCCTGCGCGCGCCAGCGGCTCCCCGCGCGTCGTGCTCTGCGGCGGCGGCAGCGCCGCGATGGCGGTCACCCGCACCGCAAGCACTTCGAAGCCCGCGCCCGCGTAGGACGCGCCCTTGCCGAACAGCGCCTCGTACTGGCGCTGATAGTCGCGCGTCAGCTGATCGAAGCGCGCCACGTCGAACGCGCCCTCCGCAAGCGGAACGTCGAGATGATGGGTCTGGCCCCGGAAGCGGATCGACACATGCCGTTCAAAGCGCGCCTGCACGTTGGAGGCCGCGCGCGCGAGGTTGTCGCGCACCACTTCGGCGGCCGACTGCAGGGCGTCTTCAATGCGCCCCGCCTGTTCGGGCGCGATCTTGCGGTCGGCGCCGATGCGCACGTAGGCGGGCCGCTCCGTCGTGAAGGCGAGATCAGAGTTCGCCGCCCCGAACGCCGATTGCGCGGTGGCGGCGGCCGGAACCACGAAACCAGGCAGTCCCAGCTCCGCCGCCAGCACCCATGCGTGGGACGGGCCGGCGCCGCCGTTGGCGAACAGCGTGAAGTCGCGCGGATCGAAGCCGCGCTCCAGCGTCATGCGCCGCAGAAGATCCGCCATGCGGCTGTCGAGGATCGTGCGGATGCCCCATGCGGCTTCCACCAGGGACATGCCCAGCGGCTTGGCGACATGCTCCTCGATGGCGCGGCGCGCGGCCTCCACGTCGAGCTTCATGCGCCCGCCGATGAAATAGTCGGGATCGAGAACGCCCAGAACGAGATCTGCGTCCGTGGCGGTGGGCTCGGCCCCGCCGCGCCCATAGCAGGCCGGGCCGGGATTGGCTCCGGCGCTGCGCGGACCGACCTGCAATTCGCCGCCGGTGCGCACGGACGCGATGCTGCCCCCGCCCGCGCCGATGGAGTCCACGTCGATCGAATGCACCCGGATGTCCGCGCCCGCCAGCGAAATGTCCGAGCGCATGATGGGCCGCCCGTTCACGATGACCCCGACATCGAAACTGGTCCCGCCGATGTCGGTCGTCAGGATGTTGTGGCAGCCGATGCGCGCGCCGATCGCCTGCGAGCCCATGACGCCGGCTGCGGGACCGGAGAAGAGCGCATACGCGGGCCTGTCGTTCAGCACGCTCGTCGGCAGGACCCCGCCCGCGCAGGTCATCATGAGGATGGGGGCCTGCATGCCGGCGCCGCGCAGCGTCTCCTCGAGCTTGGAAAGATAGCGCCCGGCCAAGGGTCCGAGCGAAGCGTTCGCGGCCGTGGTGGACATGCGCGCGTATTCGCCCACGCTGGGCGAAATCTCGTGCGAGACGCTGATGAAGCAATGGGGCGCTTCTTCCAGCACGATCTCGCGCAGGCGCTTCTCGTGCGCGGGATTGACGGTGGAGAACAGCGTGCAGATCGCCACGGCCTCGACGGCGTCGTCACGCAGCCTGCGCGCCTGCGCGCGCGCCTGCGCCTCGTCCAGCGGGCGGATCACCCGCCCGTTGGCGTCGATGCGCTCGTCGATCTCCAGCACGCGCCTGCGCGGCACCAGCGGCGCATAGCGGTTGCGCAGATAGGAATCCGTGACCTCGGTCTCGTTCAGCCCGCTGGTGAGCCGGCGCATGCGGCCGATCTCCAGCGTGTCGGCGAAGCCGCGCGTGGCGAGAATGGCGGTGCGGGCGCCGTTGCCGGTGAGCAGCGCGTTGAGGCCCACGGTGGTGCCATGGCCGAAGCGCTCGATGCCTGCGCAGAACGCCTCGAAGCTCTGGCCCCACGCGTCCGCCGCCATCCGCACGCCGTCGATCACGCCGCCCAGAACGTCGGCCGTCGTGGGCGTCTTGAACACGCGGGTTTCGCCCCCGGTTTCGCAAACCCAGAGATCGGTGAACGTGCCGCCGACGTCAGTCCCTATGAAGTAACCCACGTTCGCCTCGCGCTTGGATCAGGATTGGGGCTCGCGCCATGACAGGACCCGGCGTTCGAACATGGCCAGTCCGTGATTGACGATGAAACCGATGACGCCGAGCGCGATGAGCCCTGCGTAGAGCTCCGCGCTGCGGAAACTGCGCTGCGCCATGAAGATGTCGTAGCCGAGCCCCGGCAGGGAGGCCTGCATCTCGGTGACCACCGCGAGGATGAGGGCGATCGCGAGGCTGATGCGCGCGCCCGACAGAATGTCCGGCATGGCGGCGGGAAGGGAGAACTTCCACATCCATTGCACGGGCCCGAACTCCAGCGCCGCCGCCACGTCCCGCAGCCCGCGCCGTGACGTGGCGAAGCCGTGCGCGGCGCCCAGCAGCACGGGCCAGATGGCGCCGAACGCGATCACCGCGAGGGCCATGGAGCCGGACAGCCCGAGGAACAGGATCGCCACCGGGATGATGGCGGAGGCCGGGAGCGGGCGCATGAACTCGAGCGTCGGCTCGAGATAGTCGCGCGCCGTGCGGGAGGAGCCGATCGCGCCCCCAATCACGATCCCCGCCGCCGATGCAAGCAGCCAGCCCCCCAGCATGCGCTTGATGGTCGCCCAGGCGGACGTCCAGAGCGACCCGTCGCTGGCGGAGAACGCCAGTTCCTCGAAGGCGCGCGAGGGCGCCGGAAAGAACACTGGCGAAATGACCTGCAGGTCCGCCAAACCTTGCCACGCGCCAAGCAGCGCCGCGACGAAGAGAACGGCCGGGCCGTGCCGCCGGGCGGCGCGCGACAACGCCGTCATTGCGCAGCCCTTTCGCTCGCGCCGGACGCCCGGCCGATGCGTCCGAGCGCGAGGTTGAGCACGAAGCCGAGGAAGCTGAGCCAGATGAGCTGCGCATACATCAGGTCGACCCGCAGCGATTGCTGGGCGAGGATGAGCGAATAGCCAAGGCCCCGCGGGTTGACGACGATCTCCACCGTCACGGCGACCACCAGGGCGAACCCTGCGGCGACGCGAACCCCCAGGTTGATGCGCGCCATGGCGGCTGGAAGGATGATCTTCCAGACCTTCGCGGCGAACGACATTTCCAGCGCGGCCGCCACCTCAAGCAGACGCGGCTCGATGCCCCGCACCGCAGACGCGGTCGCGACCAGAACGGGCCACACGCAGCCATACGCGACGACGGCGCCCTCCATGGGCAGCCCATAGCCGAAATAAAGCAGCGCCAGCGGAATGAACGCGACCGCCGGAATGGGCCGCAAGCCTTCAATGGTGGGCCCGACCGTGCGCGCCAGCGGCCGCGACAGGCCGATGAGCACCCCCGACAGCACGCCCGCCGCCACGGCGATCAGCAACCCCAGCGCCGCCGCCTCGATCGTCTGCCATGTGGCCACCAAGATGGAGCCTTCCATGAGCGCGCGCGCCCCCGCGATCAGGATGTGCGAGGGACGCGACAGCGACTCCAGCGTCAGCCATCCGGTCGCCGCGGCCGCTTCCCACAGGGCGACCAGCAGGAACGGCGGGATGAGGCCGCGGAGCTTTCCCATTCTCAGTGCCCTTGCAGCAAGCCGAACAGGCGGTGGCGATGCTTGAGAAAGCGTGGATCCTCGCGGGTGAGGAGTTGATGGCGCGGACGCTCCAGCCCGACCTCGATCTCCTCCACGACGCGCCCCGGATTGGCCGCCAGCACGAAGACCCGGTCTCCCAGATAGATCGCCTCTTCAAGATCATGGGTGATGAACGCCACCGTCATTTTCTCGTCGGCGGCAAGCGCCATCAACTCGTCCTGCAGGCCTTGCCGGGTGATGGCGTCCAGCGCCCCGAAGGGCTCGTCCATGAGCATGATGCGCGGTTGCTGGGCAAGGCACCGGGCGATCTGCACGCGCTGCTGCATGCCGCCCGACAACTGCCCCGGGAATTGCGCGGCCGCATGTTGCAGCCCCATCTTCTTCAACAGCGCCGCGACCCGGTCGTCGCGCTCCGCCCGGGCCACGCCGCGCGCCTCGAGGCTCAACGCGATGTTGGCCGAAACCGTGCGCCAGGGCAGCAGCGCATTGGTGTAGTCCTGGAACACGATGGCGCGCGAAAGCGAAGGCCGCCGCACCGGCGCGCCCTCGAACGTGATCTCCCCGCTTGTCGGCGGCATGAGCCCCGCCATGAGGCGCAGCAACGTGGTCTTTCCGCAGCCCGAAGGCCCCACGATGCTCAGGAACTCGCCCTGCCGCACGTCGAACGAGATCGCGTCAAGGATGAGGCGGCCTGGAGGCCCGCCGAGCGTGAGGCTGACCTCGCGCACGCTCATGGCGGGCTGCGCGCTCCCTGCAGGGCGCATGAGATCTTGCGCGGAGTGCCCGTGCGCCAACAGCTTCCTCCCTTGACGCCGCATGCTTTTGCTGCGGCTTCGCCCTCTCGCGCCTGATGCGTTGACACCTTGGCGCGGTGACGTTACCGATAATCGAACACGTTCATTTTCTGCTGTCAAGCGATGTCGGCGATGCCGAAACCCAGGATCGAAAAGCCCGCCGAGGCGCCTGCCGGGCCGCCTGCGGGGCCGTTCGCGGGCCTTGCCGACGACGCAGCCAGCGAGCGCCTCGGATTGCGCGCGCGCAACAAGGTCGACAAGCTGCGGCGCATCAAGACCAGCGCGTTCGACCTGTTCAACACGAAGGGCTTCGACGACACCACCATGCGCGAGATCGCGCGGTGCGCGGGCGTGGGCCTTGGCACGCTGTTTTCCTATGCGGACAACAAGCGCGACCTTCTGTTCCTCGTGGCCAACGACCTTCTGGCCGACATCGTCGAGCGTTCAGCCGGGAAAATCGGTCCGCAGAATGGACTGATGGCCAATCTGCTGCATCTCTTCCGGCTGCATTACGAAGCGTTCGCGCGCGAGCCGGCGCTCTCGCGCCTCACCTTGCGAGAGATGACGTTCTACACGTCGGGGCGGCACGCCACCCGCTTCCAGTCCACGCGCGTGGCCATCCTGCGCAACATCGCGCAGATCCTGCTGATGTCCGAGAAGGCCGGCGAGATCGCGCTGCGCGACGACGCGGACTTCGTCGCGTGGGTGATGTTCTGCATCTTCCAGACGGAGCTGCGGCGGTGGATCGCCTCGGACGATCTCGACGTCGAGGCGGGAACCCAGCGCCTGGCGCGCGCGCTGCGCCTTTGCGAGGAAGGCCTCGCGCCCGCGCCCGCCGCCCTGCTGGCGACCGGCGAGCGCCAGCGTTAACCCGCTGGAAGACGCCCTCTGGGAGCCAATGCGCGAGAAGGCGCTCTAATCCCGCTCCACCGCCTCGCACGCCCTCGGGCCGCGCCAGTCGCCGTAGCGCCATGGCGCCAGCGCCCTGCCCTCCGGCCGCAGCTCCAGGGGCGCGGGATCGTACCCGGAGCCTCCCCCAGGACGGCAGCGGCAGATGCGCGCCAGGCCCATCCAGCCCCCAGCCCACAAGCCGTGCCGCTGGATCGCCTCGTCGGCGTATTCGGAACAGGACGGCGCGTAGCGGCACTGGCGCCCCATCAGCGACGACAGCGTGAGCTGGTAGGCGCGGATCAGGCCATGCGCGCACGCGCGGGCGGCGCGCATCAGCTCGCCGCGGGAGCCTCGGCCCGCGCTTCGATCTCGTCCAGCGCCTTCACCACCGCGTCGAACGTCAGCAGCGTGGAGGAGTGCCGGGCCTTGTAGTCGCGCACAGGCTCCAGCACCGCCACGTCCGCCCACTTGCCTTCGCGCGGCGGCTCCGCGCCCTCTTTCAACATGCGGCGCACGGCTTCGCGCACGTCGCGCAATTCCGCGGGCGTGGAGCCGACGACGTTGCGCGCCATGATGGAGGAGGACGCCTGACCCAGCGCGCAGGCCTTCACGTCATGGGCGAAGTCGCTCACCCGCCCGTCCTCCAGCGCCACGTCCACCGTCACGGTGGAGCCGCACAGCTTGGAATGGGCCGTCGCGCTGGCGTCGGGATGCGGCAGCCGGCCAAGCCGGGGAATGTCGGCCGCCAGCTCCAGGATACGCTTGTTGTACACGTCGTTGAGCATCGGGGACCCGCGCCTCAAGGCTTGGCCCGCCCGGGGCGCGCCTTTTGAAAACCACACAGGCTCCTATATAGGGTCGCCCACCGGGGAGCCGCAACGCCCGTAAAGCGCTGGCCAAAGCGCCGGGCGTGCGACATTCTGCGGGGCTGACATTTGTGTGGTCCGATCCCGCCGCGCCCGCGTACAATCGACAGCGTAACCTGAGGAGGCGCCACATGGATGCCGTGGTTAAGACCTTGACTCCAGCATGTTCCCACGACGATCAGGCGGCCGCGGACGCCGCGCGCGCCCAGCGGCCCAGCCGCACGGAAGCCGAAGACGCGGTTCGCACCCTTCTTCGCTGGATCGGCGAAAACCCGGGCCGCGAAGGCCTGCTGGACACGCCCAAGCGCGTCGTGAAGGCCTATGAGCAGTTCTTCGCCGGCTACCATCAGGACGCTGACGAAATCCTCGGCACGGTGTTCGAGGAGGTCGAGGGCTATGACGATCTCGTGCTCGTGCGCGACATCGATTTCGCCTCCCATTGCGAGCACCACATGGTGCCCTTCGTCGGCAAGGCGCATATCGCCTACTACCCGGCCGAAGGCGTGGTCGGCCTGTCGAAGCTCGCCCGTGTCGTCGAGACATACGCGCGCCGCCTGCAGACCCAGGAAACCATGACCGCACAGATCACCGACGCGATCGACTCCGT
>JAQGJX010000203.1 GCA_028290405.1 Hyphomicrobiales bacterium | reverse complement strand
CGGCGCGTGTGGCGCACCCCGCCGACACGCCCTCCGGGGTGCTCGCGCGGCTCGCCCACCGCATCGGCGCCCCCGCCGTGCGGGCGGCGGCCCGGCAGGCCATGCGGGTGCTGGGCGGGCGTTTCGTGCTGGGCGAGACCATCCATGACGCGCTGCGGGAAGCCGTGCAGCATGCGGAGGAGGGCGAGCGCTATTCGTTCGACATGCTGGGCGAGGGGGCGCGCACGGCCGACGACGCCGAGCGCTACTTCGCCGCCTACGCTCACGCCATCGAAAGCGTCGGGCGGGCCGGCGCGCCCCGGGGCCGCTACGGGGTCTCGGTGAAGCTGTCCGCGCTGCATCCGCGCTTTGAAGCCACGTCGCACGTGCGCGTCCTGCGCGAACTGACCCCGCGCCTCATCGCCCTGGCGCAGGCGGCGCGCGAGAGCGGCGTGGCGCTGACGGTCGACGCGGAGGAAGCGGACCGGCTGGAACTGACGACGGACGTCTTCGCCTGCGCGCTGACCGACCCCTCGCTGAAGGGCTGGAACGGGCTTGGGCTTGCGGCGCAGGCCTATCAGAAGCGCGCGCTGGCGCTGGTGGACTGGCTGGCGGGACTGGCGAAATCGGCCGGCAAGCGCATTCCGGTGCGGCTGGTGAAGGGCGCCTATTGGGACACGGAGATCAAGCGCGCCCAGGAGCGGGGGCTCGAGGACTTCCCGGTCTTCACCCGCAAGGCGATGACGGACCTGAACTACATGGCCTGCGCGCAACGCCTGCTGGCGCTGCGCCCGCATCTGTTCCCGCAATTCGCCACCCATAACGCGCTGACGGTCGCCAGCGTGCTGGAGCGGGCGGGGGGAACGGGCGGCTTCGAGTTCCAGCGGCTGCATGGCATGGGCGAGGCGCTCTATCGCGCGCTCGCGCAGACGCGGCCCGAGGCGCCCGTGCGCATCTACGCGCCCGTGGGGCCCCACCGCGACCTGCTCGCCTATCTGGTGCGGCGGCTGCTGGAGAACGGCGCCAATTCCTCGTTCGTTTCCCGCGTGGCCGATCTCAACGTGCCGGTTGCTGCGCTGCTGCGCCGCCCGCAGGATGCGCTCGCGCAAGCGCCCGCCCGCCATGGGCGCATCGTCCTTCCGGCCGACCTGTTCGCCCCGGGGCGCGTCAATTCACGCGGCGTCGAGTTCGGCCACGAGGCGAGCCTCGCCCACTTGCTGGCGGAGTGCGCGCATTGGCGCGCGACGCCCGTGGACGCGGGGCCGCTGATCGAGGGGACGGCGATCCTGCATGGCGGAACCGTCCGCACCTCGCCCATCCATGGCGAACGGCTGGGCCACGCGCGGTTCGCCTCGATCGCGCAGGCCCATCAGGCCATGGAGGCGGCCGCCCGCCATGCGCCACTGTGGGACGCGACGCCTGTGAACGTGCGCGCCGCCATGCTGGAGCGCGCGGCGGACATGCTGGAGGCGCGGCGCGGGCGCTTCGTCGCGCTGCTGCAATCGGAAGGCGGCAAGACGCTCGACGACGCCCTGAGCGAGGTGCGCGAGGCGGCGGATTATTGCCGCTACTACGCCGCGCAGGCCCGCACGCTGTTCGCCCCCGTGGCGCTGCCTGGCCCCAGCGGCGAGGAGAACCTGCTGCGCCGCCGCGGGCGCGGCGCGTTCGTCTGCATCTCGCCGTGGAATTTTCCCCTCGCGATCTTCATGGGCCAGATCGTCGCCGCGCTGGCGTGCGGCGACGCCGTGGTGGCCAAACCCGCCGAGCAGACGCCGCTCGTCGCCTTCGAGGCCGTGCGCCTGCTGCACGAGGCGGGCGCGCCCGCCGGCGCGCTGCATCTTGCGCCCGGGGCCGGAGACGTCGGCGCGGCGCTGGTCGCCCATGAGGCCGTGGCGGGAGTGGCTTTCACGGGCTCCACGGAGGTCGCGCGCCTCGTCAACCGGGCGCTCGCCGCAAAGGACGGACCCATCGTTCCGTTCATCGCCGAGACCGGCGGGATCAACGCGATGATCGTCGACGCCACGGCGCTGCCCGAGCAGGTGGCGGACGACGTGCTGGCGTCCGCTTTCAGGTCCGCCGGGCAGCGCTGTTCGGCGCTGCGGCTGCTGTGCGTGCAGGACGACATCGCCGACGATCTCCTGGCGACGATCATCGGCGCGGCGCGCGAATTGAAGGTGGGCGATCCGCGGGACCTTGCGACGCACATCGGCCCGGTGATCGACCAGGAGGCCAAATCCGCGCTCGTCGATTACGTGCGCTCCATGGGGGAGCGAACCATCTTCGCCGGAGAGGCGCCCGAAGGGCTCTACGTGGCGCCTCACGTGATCGCGCTGGACAGCGCGCGCGACCTGCGGCGGGAGGTCTTCGGGCCCGTGCTGCACGTGGCGCGCTGGCGTGGCGGCGACGGCGGGCTCGAGGCGCTGATGGACGACGTGCAGGCGTCCGGCTACGGGCTGACCCTGGGGGTGCATTCGCGCATCGCCGGGACCGCGCGGCGCATCGCGGAGCGGCTGCGGGCCGGCAACGTCTACGTGAACCGCAGCATGATCGGCGCGGTGGTGGGCAGCCAGCCGTTCGGCGGTTCGGGCCTGTCCGGCACGGGCCCGAAGGCGGGCGGACCCGATTACCTGACGCGATTTTCGCAAGAGCAGACGCTGTCCACCAACACGGCGGCTGCGGGCGGAAACGCAGCCCTGCTGGCGACTTCCGAGGGCGACGGCGCGGAGGGCTGAGGCCAGACGGCGGCTTCATCTTAACCATGAGCGCCGGATTCCGTCCGCGCCCCCTGCATGGGCTTGACTATCAATGCTATAAGACTGGCTATTATTTTGTGGATTGCGGCGTTCTGCGCCAGGGAGCTGATGATGAAACCAGCGGTCATTCTTGTGGGAGCGGACAAGGGCGGCGTCGGCAAGACCACGGTTTCGCGGGCCTTGCTGGATTATCTGGCCGCGAACAACATCGTCGCGCGCGCCTTCGACACAGAGCATCCGCGCGGCACCCTGAAGCGCTTCCATCCCGGCCTGACGGAGATCGTCGACATCACCAGCACGCCCGACCAGATGCGCATCGTCGACACGCTCGACAGCGCGGGCCAGAAGGTGTCGCTTGTGGACGTGCGGGCGGGCCAGCTCGGCACGTCGCTGAAGGCCCTGCGGGACATCGGCTTCTTCGACGCCGTGAAGGCCGGGCAATACAATTTCATCCTGTTCCACATTCTCGGCCCCTCCATCGCCTCGCTGGACGAGATCGCCGAGACGGCGCCCTACGTGGACGACGCGCACTATTTCCTGGTGAAGAACTTCGTCAACGAGACCACGTTCTTCGAATGGGAGCCGCAGACCTACGCGTCCTACTTCAAGAAGGCCAAGCACGCCGGCGAGGTCACGATCCCCAAGCTGAACGAGATGGCCTACGAGCAGGTCGAGGTCTCGGGCGTGCCGTTCTCCACCTTCGTCACCGACAAGAAGGCGAACGGCAAGGCGGCCAACAATTCCTTCGTGCTGCGCGGCTACGTGCGCACATGGATGCGCGCCAATTCCACCGAGTTCGACCGCATCGGCCTGCCGTCGCTGATCGAGGGCAAGGCGCCCGCCGTGGCGGAGTAACCGCGCGCGGCGCGAATCGGAGCCGGCATGGACGAGGTCGGGAGCGAGGACGAGGGGCGGCGGCAGGCGCCCAGCCCGCTCTACATCGTCTGCGCGCCCCACCGGCGCGTCGGCGTGACCACGACGGCCCGGCTGCTGGGCGACTGGCTGCTCTCGCGCGGGCTGGGGTTCACGGGGTTTGACGCCGACCCTCACGAGCCGCGCTTCAAACAATTGTCTCCGGACCTCGTTTCCGTCGCCGACATCGGCGCCGTGCATGGACAGATCGCGCTGTTCGACGGGCTGCTGGACGCGCGCGGCCGGCCGGGGCTCGTGGACGTCTGGAGCCGGTCGTTCCGGCCGTTCTTCGAGCTTGCGCGGCAGATCGGCTTCTTCGAGGAAGCGGCCGCGCGGGGAGTCGCGCCCACGGTGTTCTTTCTGGCCGACGAGAGCGAGGAGTCGCTCGACGCCGCTTACGGCATCGTCGACCGCTGGCCGAACCTGGAGTTCGTGGCGGTGGCGAACGCGGGCGCGGCGGCGCTGGGGGACGATCCGCGCGACGCGCTGGCGCGCTTCCCGGCGACCGACACGATTGAAATCCGCGCGCTGGATTCGCTGCTCTCGAGGGCGATCGAGGCGCACGGCTTTTCGCTGTCGGGCTTCGCCGCCGATCCGCCGGAGGACATGTCGATCGTGCTGCGGGCGGCGTTGCGGGGCTGGTTGGCGCAGGCCTTCCAGCAGTTCGGCGCGCTGGAGATGCGTCGCCTGCTGCGCGACAGCCCGGCGTTGCGCTAGGCAAAGAAAAAGGGCCGCGAGCGGCCCTGTTCCGTTCGTCGTGCGTCGCCGTTCAGATGCCGAGAGCCGCCTTGGCTTCGTTCATCTGGGCGATCTTCTCGGCGGCCACGCGGCGCGCTTCGTCGCTCGGGGCGTCCGCCAGGTCTTCCTCGGCGTTCCGGATCTCGGCGTCCAGCCGCGCGGCGTCGAGCTCTTCGAGCGGAACGGCCTGCTCGGCCAGGATCGTCAGGCCGGAGGCGGACACGTCGGCGAAACCGCCGCGCACGAACAGGCGCTGCCTGCCCGATGCGGCCTCGACCTCGACGACGCCCGGCTTCAGGGTCGCCATGGTGGGCGCGTGGTCCTTGAGAACCGTGAACTGGCCTTCGGTCGCCGGAACGACCACGGACTCGACGTCGCCCGAAAACAGAAGGCGCTCGGGCGAGACGAGTTCAAAGTGGAATGCGGCCATGGATGGTCTCCGTGCCGGAACGTCCTCTCCCGCGCGCAGGAGAGGACGGACCGTTCAAAGTCTTACGCAGCTTCGGCGGCGAGACGCTGGGCCTTCTCGACCGCTTCCTCAATGGTGCCGACCATGTAGAAGGCGGCCTCGGGGAGGTGGTCGTACTTGCCTTCGATCAGGCCCTTGAAGCCCTTGATGGTGTCGGCCAGCGCCACCAGCTTGCCGGGAGCGCCGGTGAACACTTCCGCCACGTGGAAGGGCTGCGACAGGAAGCGCTCGATCTTGCGGGCGCGGGCGACGGTGAGCTTGTCCTCTTCGGACAACTCGTCCATGCCCAGGATCGCGATGATGTCCTGAAGCGACTTGTAGCGCTGCAGGGTCTGCTGCACCTGGCGGGCGATGTTGTAGTGCTCCTCGCCCACAACCATCGGCGACAGCATGCGCGAGGTGGAGTCGAGCGGGTCCACCGCCGGGTAGATGCCCTTTTCGGCGATCGAGCGCGACAGCACGGTCGTGGCGTCAAGATGCGCGAACGAGGCGGCGGGCGCCGGGTCGGTCAAGTCGTCCGCGGGCACGTAGATGGCCTGCACGGACGTGATCGAGCCCTTGTTGGTGGTGGTGATGCGCTCCTGAAGCTGGCCCATGTCCGTCGCCAGGGTCGGCTGATAGCCCACCGCCGAAGGAATGCGCCCGAGCAGCGCGGACACTTCGGAACCGGCCTGCGTGAAGCGGAAGATGTTGTCCACGAAGAACAGCACGTCCTGGCCCTTGTCGCGGAAGTCTTCCGCCACCGTGAGGCCGGTGAGCGCGACGCGGGCGCGGGCGCCCGGGGGCTCGTTCATCTGGCCGTACACGAGGGCGCACTTGGAGCCTTCGCCGCCGCCCGCCTTGTTGACGCCGCCTTCGATCATCTCGTGATAGAGGTCGTTGCCTTCGCGGGTGCGCTCGCCGACGCCGGCGAACACGGAGTAACCGCCGTGCGCCTTCGCGACGTTGTTGATCAGCTCCATGATCAGCACGGTCTTGCCGACGCCCGCGCCGCCGAACAGGCCGATCTTGCCGCCCTTGGCGTAGGGAGCGAGCAGGTCCACGACCTTGATGCCCGTCTCGAGGATCTGCGCTTCCGTCGCCTGCTCGGCGTAGGAGGGCGCAGGCTGATGGATGGCGCGCAGGCTGGTGTAGTTCACCGGGCCGGCTTCATCGACGGGCTCGCCGATGACGTTGATGATGCGGCCGAGGCAGCCGGGGCCGACCGGCACCATGATGGGGGCGCCCGTGTCGGTCACGTCCTGGCCGCGCACGAGGCCTTCGGAGGTGTCCATCGAGATGCAGCGCACCGAGCTTTCGCCCAGATGCTGCGCCACTTCGAGAACAAGGCGCTGGCCGTTGTTCGTCGTCTCGAGCGCGTTCAGAATCTCAGGCAGATGGCCGTCGAACTTCACGTCCACGACGGCGCCGATGACTTGCGTGATGCGGCCCGAGGGCTTGTTGGGGGTAGCCATGGTTCGTCCTCACTCCTGATCGGGTCAGAGCGCCTCAGCGCCCGAAATGATTTCGATGAGTTCCTTGGTGATCATCGCCTGGCGCGACCGGTTGTAGATGATCGTCTGCTTCTTGATCATCTCGCCGGCGTTGCGCGTGGCGTTGTCCATGGAGCTCATGCGCGCGCCCTGTTCGGACGCGGCGTTCTCGAGCAGCGCGCGAAACACCTGAACGGAGATGTTGCGCGGCAGGAGGGTGGCGAGAATCTCGCTTTCCTCGGGCTCATATTCGTACGACGCCTTCGATGCGTCCGAACCCGTCGAGGCGGATGCGGGGATCTGGGCGGGAATGATCTGCATCGCGGTCGGGATCTGCAGGATCACCGAACGGAAGCGCGAGAAGAACAGGGTGGCGACGTCGAACTCGCCGGCCTCGAACATGGCGATCAGCTTCTTGCCGATCACGTCCGCGTTGGTGAACGCCATCTGCTTGACCGAGCGCAGCTCGATCAGCTCGACGATCTGCTTCTCGAACTGGCGGCGGAGCTGGTCGTAGCCCTTCTTGCCGACGCAGAGAATCTTCACCGTCTTGCCCTGGGCCATCAGCCCAAGCGCGCGCTCGCGGGCGAGGCGGACGATGGAGGAATTGAACGCGCCGCACAGGCCGCGTTCGGCCGTGCAGACGACGAGCAGATGCACGTCGTCCCGGCCGTTGCCGGCCAGCAGCACGGGGCCGCCGCCCGACACGCCGCCGGCGACGTTCGCCAGCACGGTCTCCATGCGCTCGGCATAGGGGCGAGCGGCCTCAGCGGCGAGCTGGGCGCGGCGAAGCTTCGCCGCAGCGACCATCTGCATCGCCTTGGTGATCTTCTGCGTCGCCTTGACGGAGGAGATCCGGTTTCGCAGGTCCTTCAACGAGGCCATTAGACTTGCTCTCCGCCTCTCCCCCGCGAGGGTGAGAGGGCCTGGGTGAACGGTCCGAAGCTCCCCCCGCGGCGCGGGGGGAATTCGAAATTTACGCGAAGCTCTTCGAGAAGTCCGTCACGAGAGCCTTCAGCTTGCCTTCGTTGTCCGAGGACAGGTCCTTGGAGTCGCGAATGCCGCCGAGCAGGTCCGCATGCTTGGTGCGCAGGATGGACAGAAGTCCGTCCTCGTAGGCGCGCACGCGGTTCACCGGGATGGGGTCGAGATAGCCGTTCACGCCGGCGTAGATCACGCAGACCTGTTCTTCCATCTTCAGCGGCGCGAACTGCGGCTGCTTCAGGAGCTCGGTCAGGCGGGCGCCGCGGTTCAGCAGGCGCTGGGTCACGGCGTCGAGATCGGAGCCGAACTGGGCGAAGGCCGCCATTTCGCGGTACTGGGCCAGTTCGCCCTTGATCTTGCCCGCGACCTTCTTGGTGGCCTTCGTCTGGGCGGAGGAACCCACGCGCGACACCGAGAGGCCGACGTTCACTGCCGGGCGCACGCCCTGGTAGAACAGGTCGGTCTCCAGGAAGATCTGGCCGTCGGTGATCGAGATCACGTTCGTCGGGATGTAGGCCGACACGTCGTTGGCCTGCGTCTCGATGACCGGAAGCGCGGTCAGCGAACCGGCGCCGTTGGCGTCGTTCAGCTTGGCGGAGCGCTCCAGCAGGCGGGAGTGGAGGTAGAACACGTCGCCCGGATAGGCTTCGCGGCCCGGCGGGCGGCGCAGCAGCAGCGACATCTGGCGGTAGGCGACGGCCTGCTTGGACAGATCGTCATAGATGATGACGGCGTGCATGCCGTTGTCGCGGAAGTACTCGCCCATGGCGCAGCCGGCGAAGGGCGCCAGGAACTGCATGGGGGCCGGATCGGAAGCGGTGGCCGCCACGATGATGGAGTATTCCAGCGCGCCGCGCTCTTCGAGCACCTTCACGAACTGGGCGACCGTGGAGCGCTTCTGGCCGATGGCGACGTAGACGCAATAGAGCTTCTGGCTCTCGTCGTCGCCGGCGTTCAGGGCCTTCTGGTTGAGGATCGTGTCGAGCGCGATGGCGGTCTTGCCGGTCTGGCGGTCGCCGATGATCAGCTCGCGCTGGCCGCGGCCGATCGGGATCAGGGCGTCCACGGCCTTGAGGCCGGTCGCCATGGGCTCATGCACCGACTTGCGGGGAATGATGCCCGGCGCCTTGACGTCCACGCGCGAGCGCTTCTCGGCGACGATCGGGCCCTTGCCGTCGATCGGGTTGCCGAGGGCGTCGACCACGCGGCCAAGGAGGCCGCGGCCGACCGGCACGTCCACGATGGCGCCCGTGCGCTTGACGGTCTGGGCTTCCTTGATGTCGCGGTCGGACCCGAAGATCACGATGCCGACGTTGTCCTGCTCGAGGTTCAACGCCATGCCGCGCACGCCGTTTTCGAACTCGACCATTTCACCGGCCTGGACGTTGTCGAGGCCGTAGACGCGGGCGATGCCGTCGCCCACGGACAGCACCTGTCCGACTTCGGTGACTTCAGCCTCGTTGCCGAAGTTTGCGATCTCGTTCTTGAGGATCGCGGAGATTTCTGCGGCGCGGATATCCATCAGCCGACCTCTTTCATGCGATTGCGGATCGAATTGAGCTTGGTCTTGAGCGAGCCGTCGACCATGCGCGACCCGAGCTTGACGATGAGACCGCCGATGATCGACGGATCGATTTTTACCGCGACCTGAACGGAGCGGCCGCCCGAGACGTCGCGGAGCGCGTCCTTGAGGGCGTTCAAATGTGCGTCCCCGAGAGGCTCGGCGACGGTGACTTCAGCCCGCGCGACGCCGTTGGCGTTGTCCACGAGGGCGTCGAAGTCGCGGATCATGTCGCGCACCGCGAACAGGCGGCGTTTGCCGGCGACAAGCTTCAGGAACTTGGCGGACAATCCGCCGATTCCCACCTTGTCGAGGACGGCGCCGAGCGCGCGGGTCTGCTCCTGCGCCGAGAAGGCGGGGCTGCGCACGAGGCGCTGCAGGTCCGGGTTGCCGGCCACGAGGGCGTCGAACGACTTCAGGTCGGCCGAGACCGACTCAAGTGCGTTCTGTTCCTGCGCGAGTGCGAACAGCGCGAGGGCGTAACGCCCCGCCATGCCCGATACGATCGTTTCCGCTTGCGCCAAGGTAGGCCTCTGAATGCGACGTGAAAGCAGGCGTAGGGCCCGCAGATTCGCTGCCGCGGCTTACGCCACAGCCGCATGGGCTGCTGCTGTCAGGGAACGGGCCAGAGCAACGTGAACGCAACCCCGCCCCGAAGGCGCGTGGGAACTAACATATGGTCCAGCGAGGCGCAACCCTCGCAGGGGCCTGCAGCGTACAGCTTTCGTATCTAATTTCGCGCGGCGCCGCACGGGTTCGCCGGCCGTCGGGCGCGCGCCGCCGGCGCTCCCTTGGGGAGCCCGGGCTGGGCGGCGGGCCCGATGCGGCGCGTCCGCGACATGTGCGCGCACGCGCCGCCGGAATCAAAAGGCCCGCATAACGCCGACGGGGGAAAGAAGTTCCTTGGCGCTGGCGCCCCGCGGCGAATCCGATCTAGGATGGCGGGCGGATAGCTCCCGAACGGAGACGCGACATGGGCGCAGCATTTGGCAGGGCCGGGGCGGGCAAGGCGCCGGGCAGACAGAAGGCCGGCATGCTCTTTCTGGGAGCGGCCGCGCTGTCGCTGCTGATGCCCCGAACCTGGCGCGCCAACCGGTCGGACCCGGCGGCTGCGCCAGCGCACGAG
>JAQGJX010000188.1 GCA_028290405.1 Hyphomicrobiales bacterium | reverse complement strand
GGCGCCGGGGCGGGTTGCTTCGCGGCCGCCGATGCGAGCGGCTGCGGCCGGCTGGGGAGGGGGGCGACGCCCGCCGCTCGCTCCATGGCGGAGAGCAACCTGCGCTCATGGCGGGGCAGGTCCTTGGCGTCCGCTATGGTGTTGAAATCGCCGCGCGAGAACGGCGGGCTCGCGCCGCCCCGGAAGAGCCGGAACCCTTCGTCCGTCATCACCCTGTCGCCGCGCCGCAGCGTCGCGTCGCGCAGGATGCGGGACTGAAGGTCGCCCCGGCCGCAGGAGCAGGTGTTGTCCGCTTTCTGCGTGTAGCGCAGCGCCACCGGCAGCGCCGCATAGGGCGCCCCGTCGCGCACCGAGACGGCGCTCTGCACCCCGTCTGAGCGCATGAGGTAGGCGCGGGTAGGCGCCCCGGGGCACACGCTGGCGCAGGACGCGTCCGTCAAGTCGCCGACAGGCGCGGGGAAATGGGAGCCGTCGCACAGGCGCACGCAGACGCCGCGCGGCTGGACGGGAGACGTCGGGACGGCGAGCGCCTCGCGCACGCGGGGCCGGGGACGGGACTCAATCGCCGACGTGAGGGAAACCAGCGAAGGGTCCATGGGCGGCTCGGCGCGGACCGCCGCCAGGCGCGCGGCGCGCTCGCGGGCGTGGTCGCGCGCCTTCGCCTCCCGGGCGATCCGGCGGTCGCGCGCGCGGGCGAGGGCCTGTTCGCTGCGGCGGTTCGCCGCCTGCCGGACCTGCGCGGGCAGGCGCGCCGGACGGGCGAAGAAATCGCCGAAGATGGTCGTCACCCGCGAAAGGCTCGGGTTCTGCGTGGCCGGGGCCGCGCGGGCGCGGCGGTCGCGGGCCCAGTAGGACGCGGCGCTGTCGTCCTCCTGCGCCGCCAGGTCGCCCGACCACGGGCTGAGCAGGGCGATTCCGGACGACACGATGAGGAAACCCGCCAGGATGGCCCAGAAGGCGCGGCGGGGCAGCCGCGCGGGGCCGGGGTCGGGAGCGATGACGTTCTTCACGCTGATGTCGGGCACGCAGCCACCTCAATTACTCGAACCGTGAATGGCCTCGGCGACGGGGGTAGCATGAGCTGAACAGTTAATGCAAGGTTAAGCCAGAGCCGGTCATCTTTTGATTTCGCGCATGGTGAACTTGCGTGGTCCCAGCCACTTTACCGCTATGGCCTGCGGCGCAGGCGAGGGAGGCTGACATGGGCAAGAGCGACGCGGCGATGCGAAGGATCAGGCTGGAGGAGGCGCGCGCCAAAGGCGCCCCGGCCGCGACGGGCGCGGGAGGCTACGAGTTCGTGGCGCCGCTGGACGAAGGCGGGCGCATTCATCTGGAGACATGGAAGAAAGAGCGCGCACTCTGTTTCGTGCACCGGCTGGAGCGCGGCGCCGTGGTGGAGCATGGGCTGCTGGTGCACCGCTCCGGCGGGGCCGGCGGATCGACCTGGGCGTTCGACTATGCCCCGGGCACGACCGACGACGAGGAGCAGGGCTACCGCTTCGGCTCCCACGCTTTCACGCCGGGCGAATACGTCTCCGTTCGCGACGAAGACGGGGAGATGCGCACCTATCGCGTCGCGACGGTGACGGACGCCTGAGAGGCTGAGCCCCTCAGGCGGCGGGCGCGCTCACTCCGCCGGCGCGCGGACGCGGGCGGGCTCGCCAAGGCCCGTGGCGACGTCCTCCTCGGCGAGCGTCGCGCCGCCGGAGATGTAGCTGTCGACCTTGTCGAGGTAGATGTAGATCACGGGCGTGATGTAGAGCGTCAGCAACTGCGACATGCACAGGCCGCCCACGATGGCGATGCCGAGCGGCTGGCGCAGCTCCGCGCCCGCGCCCGCGCCGATGGCGATGGGCACCGCGCCCAGAATGGCGGCCAGGGTCGTCATGATGATGGGGCGGAAACGCACGATGGCGGCTTCGCGGATCGCCGGCAGCGCCTCCATGCCTTCGCGTCGTCGCTCGATGGCGAAGTCGATCATCATGATCGCGTTTTTCTTCACGATGCCGACCAGCAGCAGCACGCCGATGATGGCGATGACCGAAAGGTCCATGCCGAACATCTGCAACGCCAGCAGCGCGCCGATGCCCGCCGACGGCAGGCCGGACAGGATGGTCAGCGGGTGGATGTAGCTCTCGTAGAGCACGCCCAGCAGGATGTAGATGGTCAGCACCGCGGCGATGATGAGCGGCACCTGGCCCTTCTGGGCGTCCTCGAACAACTGCGCCGCGCCCGAGAAGTTGGACGAGATGGTGGCCGGCAGGGCGATCTCGCGCTCAAGGCGGCGGATCGCCTCGTTGGCCTCGCTCAGCGCCACGCCGGGGGCGACGTTGTAGGCCAGCGTCACGGACGGCTGCTGAGACTGGCGGTTGATCGTGAGGGGGCCCACCGTGCGGCGCACCGTCGCCACTTGGTCGAGCGGCACGATGGGCGCGTTCGACGCGCCTGACGTGGAGGCGCCGCCAGCGGCCGGCTGGGCGCCGGCGCCTGAGACGACGGCCACCGAGTTGGGCGTCGCGCGGATGTAGATGCGCCCGAGCGCGGACGGGTCGTCCTGGAAGCGCTTGTTGGCGAGCAGGATCACCTGATAGTCGGCCGATTGCGTGAAGATCGTCGAGATCTGGCGGCTGCCGTAGGTGTTGTAGAGCGCCGCGCGAATCTGGTTCGAATTGATGCCGTAGGCGGCGGCCTTCTCGCGGTCGATGTCGATGGTGAGTTCAGGGTTGCGGATCTGCAGGTCCGTCGTGACGTCGCGCAATTGCGGCAGCGCGCGCATCCGGTCGAGCATTTCCGGCGCTTTTTCATACAGCGAGGCAAGGTCGCCGGACTGCAGCGTGAACTGGTATTGCGCGCGCGCCTGGCGTCCGCCGCTGAGGTTCATGTTCTGAACCGGGTTGAACACCGTATTGATGCCCGGCACCTGCGCGGTCGAGCGGCGCAGGCGGGCGATGACGTCGCCAATGGGCCCGCGCTCGTCCTTGGGCTTCAGGGCGACGAAGATGCTGCCCTGGTTGGCGCCGCCGCCGAAGCCGACCGCCGAGGTCGCGTACTCCACCGCCGGGTCCTTCATGACAATGGCGACGATGCGCTGGCTGAGGTCCGACTGCACCGGGAAGGCCGTGTCGGGGCCCACTTCCGTCGAGCCGGACAGGAAGCCCGTGTCCTCGCTGGGGAAGAAGCCCTTGGGGATGGCCATGAACATCCAGACGCTGAGGCCGAACGTGGCGAACGTCACCACCAGCATGGCGAAGCGCGCGCGCAGCACCAGATCGAGCGTGATCCGGTAGCCGGCGTTCAGGCCGTCGAGGCCTGCGTCCACGATGCGGGTGAACAGGTTCGGCCTGGCGTGGTGATCGACGGGCTTGAGCAGGCGCGCGCAGAGCATCGGCGTCAGCGTCAGCGACACGAAGCCGGACACGAGAATGGCGCAGGAGATCACCACGGCGAATTCGCGGAACACGCGCCCCACGACGCCGCCCATCAGCAGCACCGGAATGAACACGGCCACCAGCGACAGGGTGATGGAGAGAATCGTGAAGGCGATTTCGCGCGAGCCCTTCAGGGCCGCCTCGAAGGGGCGCATGCCGTCCTCGATATGGCGCATGATGTTCTCGAGCATCACGATCGCGTCGTCGACCACGAAGCCCACCGCGAGCGTGATGGCCAGCAGCGAGATGTTGTCGATGGAATAGCCGAACACGTACATGAAGGCGCAGGTCCCGATCAGCGAGACGGGCAGCGCCAGCGTGGGAATGATCGTCGCCGCGATGGTCTTCAGGAACATGAAGATCACGAGGATGACGAGGGCGATGGAGAGGATCAGCGTGAACTGCACGTCGTGCACGGATTCACGGATGGATTCCGAGCGGTCGAGGACGATGCGCGCCTCGACGGAGGGCGGCAATTGCGCCTCGTACTGGGGCATGCGCTCGCGGATCGCGTCCACCACCGCCACCGTATTGGCGTCCGACTGGCGGAAAATGCCCAGCATGATGGCGCGTTCTTCGCCGAACCAGGCCGCCGTGCGGTCGTTTTCGACGGAATCATACACGTTGGCGATTTCCGTCAGCCGAACCGGCGAACCGTTGCGCCAGGCGACCACCAGGTCGCGGTAGCCCTCGGCGCGCTCGATCTGGCCCGTGGCCTTCAGGACGGAATCCTTTGTGTCGCCGCGCAGGCTGCCGATGGGCGAGGACGAGTTGGCGGCGGCGACGGAATTTCGGATGTCGTCCAGCGTCAGGCCGCGCGCGGATGCGGCGTCCGGGTCGGCCTCGATGCGAACGGCGTATTTCTGCTGGCCGAAGATCGCCACCTGGGCGACACCGGGAATCTGGGAGATCTGCTGCGAGAACACGCGCTCGGCGTAGTCGTTCGTGGTGTCCAGC
>JAQGJX010000173.1 GCA_028290405.1 Hyphomicrobiales bacterium | reverse complement strand
GGCAAGGCCGCGCAGCTCGCGGCCGCGGGCGCCGAAGTCGTGGCGCTGGACCGCTCGGCCGAGCGCCTGCGCCGGCTCTCGGAGAACTTCGAGCGCCTGCGCCTGCCCATCGAGATCAAGGTGGGCGACGCGCTGTCGTTCGACGGGGCGCCCTTCGACGCCATCCTGCTCGATGCGCCGTGCACCGCCACCGGAACGATCCGGCGCCATCCGGACGTCGCGTGGGTGAAGCGCGTCAGCGACATCGCCGGCCTCGCGATCGTGCAGGGCAAGATGCTGGACCGCGCCTGCTCGCTCCTCAAGCCCGACGGACGCCTCGTCTACTGCACCTGCTCGCTGGAGCCGGAGGAAGGCGCCGCGCAGATCGCAGCGCTGTTGCGGCGCAATCCAGACATGGAGCGCGCGCCAGTCGCGGCGGATGAGATCGGCGGCATGGCGCAATGCCTCACGCCAGAAGGCGACGTGCGCACGACGCCGGCCGACATGCCTGCGGACGACGCAAGGCTCGCGGGCCTTGACGGCTTTTTCATCGCACGGCTACGCCGCAAGGGCTGAGCGCCAGCAGTTTTGCACCGCTACTTCCGCCTGCGGCTTTCTGCAGGCGGGAGAATGAATTACACTTCGTTCGCCCCTGCCGCTGCTTCGCAGGCCGCCGGGGCTCTTGAGTTTGCGCGTGAAGGAGGCCGGCGATCTTGGCTCGACACTCGGTCGCTGAACGTTTGCGCGTCGCGCGATATGGCTTGCGGCATGGGGCGCGGACGGCGCGCCGTGCGGCCGCCATGCTGCTGCGCAGCGTCAGCGACTGGCGCACGCGCGGGCCGCAACGCCTCGTCATCGCCCCGCAGGACATCCGCACCAGCGACCCCACCATCGCGGACGACATCTACGCCGGCTTTTTCGCGCTGGGCTCGCGCATCGTGGACACCCGCGGCGCCTCGCCGTTCGGCATGGCGTCTCCCAGCGACGAATGGGAGATGGCCCTCATGGGCTTTGGCTGGCTGCGCCATCTGCGCGCCGCCGACAGCGACCTTGCGCGCCGCAACGCCCGCGCGCTGGTGAGCGACTGGATGGCCGCCGAAGGGCGCCCGGGCGATTCGCTCGCGTGGCGTCCCAGCGTGGTGGCCCGGCGCCTGCTCTCGTGGGTGAGCCAGTCGCCGCTGCTGCTGGAGGGCGCGGACGCGGAGTTCTACCGGCGATTCCTGCGCGGCCTCGGGCGTCACATCCTGTTCCTGCGCGCGGAAATGCGCGGCGGGCTCTCGGGGGAGGCGCGCCTGTTCGCCGCCATCGCGCTCACGCAGGCGACGCTCTGCTCCGAGGGCTACACGGCGCTGCGCAAGCGCGCCGGCAAGTGGCTGGCCGAGGAGTTGACCCGGCAGATCCTCCCCGACGGCGGGCACATCGGCCGCAATCCGCAGACGCTGATCGACCTCATGCTCGACCTGTTGCCGCTGCGCCAGGCGTACGCGGCGCGCAACGTGGCTGCCCCCCAGGAGCTCATCAGCGCCGTGGACCGCATGATGCCCATGCTGCGGCTGTTCCGGCATCCCGATTCCTCCCTCGCGCTGTTCAACGGCATGGGGGTGACGGCGCCCGACACGCTGGCGACCGTGCTCGCCTATGACGACGCGCGCGCGCTGCCGATCATGGACGCGCCGTTCTCCGGTTATCAGCGCATAGACTTCGGATCCGCGGTCCTCATCATGGACACGGGCGCGCCGCCGCCGCCCGATTACTCCGCCAAGGCCCATGCGGGCACGCTGTCGTTTGAACTGTCGCTGGACAACCAGCGGCTCGTGGTGAATTGCGGCGCGCCCACCTCCCAGCGCGGCGCGCTGCGCGACGCGGCGCGCACCACCGCCGCCCATTCCACGCTCGTGATCGCCGACCGCGCCTCCTCGCGGCTGCCGGAGGGCGCATCGGGCGGGTGGCTGGGCGGGCGCATCGTCAACGGCCCCACGCAGGTCGCCGCGCGCCGCCTCGAGAGCGCCGAGGAAATCGCCATCGAGGCCTCGCACAACGGCTATGGCCCCGCCTTTGGGTTGGCGCACGAGCGCCGCATCGCGATGTCCGCGGATGGGCGCCGCGTGGGAGGAACCGACAGGCTGCGGCCCGTGAAGGCGAAGACCGAGCCCGCCCATGCGCCCTACGCCATCCGGTTTCACCTGCATCCGGGCGTGAAGGCCGCCAGCATCGAGAACGAGCAGGCGGCGCTTCTGGTGCTGCCGCACGGACAGCACTGGGTGTTCCACGCCGCCGGGCTGACGGTCTCGGTGGAGGAGAGCGCCTATTTCGCCGCCGCGGACGGCGTGCGGGCGACGCAGCAGATCGTCGTCCACGGCGACAGCGCCGAGCAGCCCGAGGTGAACTGGGCGTTCATGCCCGGGCGCTGAGCGCCGCCTTTCCCCCGGCGGTCGCGCGTGCTAAGCGCCCCCTACCTTTTCCCGCGTAAGACAGAGCTTCCCATGCCCCGCGATCTCCGCCGCGTCGCCCGCGCGCTACTTTCCGTCTCCGACAAGGCCGGCCTCATCGACTTCGCCCGCGCGCTCAGCCAGCGTGGGGTCGAGCTGGTCTCCACCGGCGGCACCCGCAAGGCGATCGCCGACGCGGGCATCCCCGTGAAGGACGTGTCCGACGTCACCGGCTTTCCGGAGATGATGGACGGGCGCGTGAAGACGCTGCACCCGGCGGTTCACGGCGGGCTCCTGGCCATCCGGGAGAACCCCGAGCACGAGGCCGCCATGCTGGCCCACGGCATCGGCGCCATCGACCTCCTGGTGGTGAACCTCTACCCGTTCGAGGCCACCGTCGCGAAGGGCGGGGATTACGACGATTGCGTCGAGAACATCGACATCGGCGGCCCGGCGATGATCCGCGCGGCCGCCAAGAACCATGGCGACGTCGCCGTGGTGGTGGACGTGTCCGACTACGCGGTCGTGCTCGAAGGCCTCGCGGCCCATGACGGCGCGCTCGACCTCGCGCTGCGCAAGAAGCTGGCCCAGAAGGCCTACGCGCGCACCGCCGCCTACGACGCCGCGATCTCCAACTGGTTCGCGGCGCAGCTGGGCGAGGACACGCCCGATTACCGGGCCATGGGCGGGGCCCTGGCGGAGAAGATGCGCTACGGCGAAAACCCGCACCAGAGCGCGGGCTTCTACCGTACGCCCGACCAGCGCTTCGGCGTGTCGACCGCCCGCCAGGTGCAGGGCAAGTCGCTGTCGTACAACAACGTCAACGACACCGACGCGGCCTTCGAATGCGTGGCGGAGTTCGACGCCGCGCGCACGGCGGCGGTGGCCATCATCAAGCACGCCAACCCTTGCGGGGTGGCGGAAGGCGCCAGCCTGCGCGACGCCTACGAGCGCGCGCTGCGCTGCGATCCCGTGTCGGCCTTCGGGGGCATCGTGGCGCTGACCCGCAAGCTCGATGCGGACGCGGCGCGCGAGATCGTCAAGATCTTCACGGAAGTCATCATCGCGCCGGACGCCGACGAGGACGCCATCGCGATCGTCGCCGCCAAGAAGAACCTGCGGCTGCTGCTCACCGGCGGGCTGCCGGACCCGCGCGCGCGCGGCCTTACGCTGCGCACGGTGGCGGGCGGCATGCTGGTGCAGGGCCGCGACAACGCCGTCGTGGACGACATGGACCTGCGGGTCGTGACCCGGCGCGCGCCCAGCGCGGCGGAACTGGCGGACATGAAGTTCGCCTTCCGGGTGTGCAAGCACGTGAAGTCGAACGCCATCGTGTACGTGAAGGACGGCGCGACGGTCGGGGTCGGGGCCGGGCAGATGAGCCGGGTCGATTCCTCGCGCATCGCGGCGTGGAAAGCGGCGGAAGCCGCCAAGGCTGCGGGCCTGGCCGAATCGCTCGCGATGGGCTCCGTGGTGGCGTCCGACGCGTTCTTCCCCTTCGCGGACGGCCTGCTGGCCGCGGCGGAAGCAGGCGCCACGGCCATCATCCAGCCGGGCGGCTCCATGCGCGACGACGAAGTGATCAAGGCCGCCGACGAGGCGGGCCTCGCGATGGTCATGACCGGACACCGCCACTTCCGCCACTGAGGCTTCGGCCTTCCCGCGCAAAGCCGCCCCTGTTCGCCCGGGGGCGTCTTTGCGTCGTCTTGTTCATCCTCCGTTAACGCGAAATCGCGATTTTGGCTTGAATGCGGGCGGCTTTCGCCGGCATCGGACCCTCATTGCGCCATTGCCTGCGCTCAGGGTCCGGGTGGTCCGCAGTCGCGGCGGATCGTGCATTCCGGAGACATGAAGACCGTGCGCATCAGTTCGAAACGAGAAGTCGAAGGCCGTCGCATCGTGGCCGAGATCGGCCCGATTTCCGCGGCGTCCGTCTGGCACAGCGGCAACGCCCCCATGGACGGCTACAGGGAGACGGCGCTCGAAAAGCTGAAGCGCCTCGCCAAGGAGTTCGAGGCGGACGCCATCGTGGGCCTCAGCTACACGGTGGACGACGTGGTCCAGACGGACCTTTCGCCCGTGCCGCTGAAGCGCGTGAACGCCACCGGCGTCGCGGTGAAACTGGCGCGCGGCTAAAGCCCGCGCTCCTGGGGGCGGGCTTAAAGCCCGCTCGCGGCCAGCAGCTCCGCCTGATGGTGGGTGATGAGGGGCTCGATCACCTCGTCCAGCGCCTCGCCGGTGATCACCTTGTCGAGCTTGTACAGCGTCAGTTCGATGCGGTGGTCGGTGACGCGCCCCTGCGGAAAATTGTAGGTGCGGATGCGCTCCGAGCGGTCGCCCGAGCCCACCTGGGACTTGCGGTCGGCGGCGCGCTCGGCGTCCAGCTGGCGCCGCTGGTCGTCGTAAAGGCGCGCGCGCAGCAGGCTCATGGCGCGGGCGCGGTTCTTGTGCTGCGAGCGCTCCTCCTGAACCATCACGACGGTGTTGGTGGGCAGATGCGTGATGCGAATGGCCGATTCCGTCTTGTTGACGTGCTGGCCGCCCGCGCCCTGGGCGCGCATAGTGTCGATCTTCAGATCGTCGTCCTTGATCTCAAAGTCCACCTCCTGCGCCTCGGGCAGCACCGCGACCGTGGCGGCGGAGGTGTGGATGCGTCCCTGCGTCTCGGTCGCCGGCACGCGCTGCACGCGATGCACGCCGGACTCGAATTTCATGCGCGCGAACACGCCCCGCCCGACGATGGAGGCGATGACTTCCTTGAAGCCGCCGGCGGTCCCTTCGCTCTCCGAAAGCACCTCGACCTTCCAGCCGTGCTGCTCTGCGTAGCGCACGTACATGCGCAAGAGGTCGCCGGCGAACAGCGCCGCCTCGTCGCCGCCCGTGCCGGCCCGCACTTCAAGGATCGCGCCGCCTTCGTCCGCCGCGTCCTTGGGCAGCAGGGCGAGCTGGAGATCGCGCTCCAGGGCGAGCGCGCGTTCGCGGGCGTCCTCCACTTCGGCTTCGGCCAGTTCGCGCATCTCGGCGTCGGTCGCCGGGTCGGCCAGCATGGCGAGCGCGCCGGATTCGTCGTCCTGCGCGGCGCGCCAGGCGTCGATGGTGGCGCAAAGGGGCTCGAGCTCCGAGAGCTCGCGCGACAGGGCGCCGAATTCCGCGCCG
>JAQGJX010000156.1 GCA_028290405.1 Hyphomicrobiales bacterium | reverse complement strand
GGCGGCGACAAAGCCGGCCGCGCCGGGGGCCGCGCGCACGTCGCCGCGCGGCCTGCCGTAGGGCTGCTCCGGCAGCAGGCGCGGAAGATGGCGCACGAGAAACCGCGCCGTCTGGTCGAACGTCATTTCGGCCGCGATGCGCCCGGCGACGGCCGACGAAGCGTCCGGCATCGCCGCCTGGTCGTTGCCCTGCCCGGGCGGAAAGCCGATGAGGATCGTGAACCGCTCCGGCAGGCGCGGACCCTCGGCGGCCGAGACGGCCAGCGGCGCCCAGGCGCACGCCAGCGTGGCGAGCAGCGCCCGCGCGTTCGCCCTCAAATGTGCGCGGCCGTGGCGCGGCGTCCATAGACGAGATCGGCGCGCTGCTCGAAAGCCTCCGCGAACCGGCGGAACGCCACGTCGAACATGCCGCCCATCAGCAAGCCCAGCATGCGGCTGCGGAACTCGTAGTCGATGAAGAACTCGACCTCGCACGCCTCCCGGTCGTTCAGCCGGGCGGCGTCGGCGAGGTCGCGGAAGGCCCAGCGGTTGTCGAGGCGGCTGAACGGGCCGTCGATGTACTGCACGTGGATGAGCATGCCCGCCCGGTCCAGCGTGACCCGGCTGGTGAAGGTCTCGCGAATGGCCTTGTAGCCCACCGACATGTCGGCGGTGAGCACCTCCCTGCCCTGCGCGTCCGTGGCGCGCTTGCGCACCTTCAGCCCCGTGCAGAGCGGCAGGAACAGCGGATACTTCTCCACGTCCGCCACAAGATCGAACATGTTCTGCGCGGAATGGCGAACGCGGCGCCTGGTGGTGAACTTGGGCATGGGACGGTCTTCGTGCCGGGGGTGATGGAAGGAGAAGGGGCGAGTAGCGAGTAGCGAATGGCGAGTAGAAACAACCAGGGCGCCTGCCATTCGCTATTCGTCCCTCGCCCTACTTGGCGAACACCTGCCCCATATCGGCGAACGACTTGAACTCCAGCGCGTTCCCTGACGGGTCGAGGAAGAACATCGTCGCCTGCTCGCCGGCCTCGCCCTTGAAGCGCACGTGCGGCTCGATGATGAATTGCGTGCCCGCCTCGGTCAGCCGCGCGGCCAGCCGCTCCCATTCGTCCATCGGCAGGATCGCGCCGAAATGGCGCACCGGCACGTCGTGGCCGTCCACCGCGCTGGTCTTCCGGTGGCCGGTTTCCTCCGGCGCCAGATGGGCGACGATCTGGTGGCCGTAGAAATCGAAATCCACCCAGTTGGGCGCGCTGCGCCCCTCCGGACAGCCGAGCAGGCCGCCGTAGAAGCGCCGCGCCTGGGCGATGTCGTCCACGGGAAACGCGAGGTGGAACAGCGGAATGGCGGTCATGATGCTCCCCGTCAGGCGGCCGCGAGCTTGGCGAGCCGCGCGGCCTTGAGGCGCGCGAAGTCTTCGCCCGCGTGGTGCGACGAGCGCGTGAGAGGCGTGGACGAGACGAGCAGGAAGCCCTTGGCCATCGCCAGAGTCTCGTAGGATTTGAACTCGTCGGGCGTGACGAAGCTGACCACGCGATGATGCTTGCGGGTCGGCTGCAGATATTGCCCGATGGTGAGGAAATCCACGTCCGCCGAGCGCAGGTCGTCCATCAATTGCAGCACTTCGTTGCGCTCTTCGCCCAGCCCCACCATGATGCCGGACTTGGTGAAGATGGTGGCGTCCAGCTCCTTCACGCGCTGCAGCAGCCGCACGGAATGGAAGTAGCGCGCGCCTGGGCGCACGGTGAGATAGTTGGAGGGCACCGTCTCGAGATTGTGGTTGAACACGTCGGGACGCGCCGCAACCACGACCTCCAGCGCGCCGGGCTTGCGCAGGAAATCAGGCGTCAGGATTTCGATGGTCGTCTGCGGGGCGCGCTCGCGAATGGCCCGGATGGTCCGTGCGAAATGCTCCGCGCCGCCGTCCGCCAGATCGTCGCGATCGACGGACGTGATGACCACGTGTGACAGGCCCAGCTTGGCGACGGAATCGGCCACGTTCCGGGGCTCCATCGCGTCGAGCGCGTTGGGCATGCCGGTCTTCACGTTGCAGAAGGCGCAGGCGCGGGTGCACGTGTCGCCCATGATCATGAAGGTGGCGTGCTTCTTCTCCCAGCACTCGCCGATGTTGGGGCAGCCCGCCTCCTCGCACACGGTGACGAGGCCGTGCTCCTTCACGATGGCGCGGGTGGCGTTGTACTGCGGCGAACCGGGCGCCTTCACGCGGATCCAGTCCGGCTTGCGGGCGATGTCCTGATCGGGCCTGTGGGCCTTCTCGGGGTGACGCGGGGCGTCCGGCTTGCGGCGCGGGTCGTTGCTCAGGGTGTCGATGACGACGGCCATGTCGGCTCCGTGAAGGCGGTAGCCATCATGTAAGCCAAGGCGCGCCCTGCGCCAAGGCGCCAGAAGCGCAGCGGGCGCGGCCGATCAGCGCTCCGCCGGAGGAGCCCCGTCCCGGCCCCTCACCTGCCGCCAGACCCAGAGAACGAGGATCGCCCCTACGGCGGCGGCCACGAGGTGGCCAAGGAAACCGCGCACGCTGATGTTCAGCGCCTCGGCCAGCGAGGAGGCCACGAACGAGCCCGCGACGCCGACGATGATGTTGGTCAGCAAGCCATGGTCCGACTTGGTCACCCGCTCCGCGATCCAGCCGGCAATCGCGCCGATGAAGAGCAACGTGAAGAAACCCACGCCGGGCGTTCCGAGAAGGGCAAGCGGCTGATCCATGCGATTCGCTCCTGACGAAAAGGAGCCTCATCATAGCACAGATCAAGCCTCCGGCGGGCAGGGCCGAGGCGCAGCTTAAACGTCAGGGACCTACTCACGAGCAGCTTCAGCTCCCACGTCCCTGGAAGCGAAGCGATCGGGGGGCCAGGGGCCAACGCTCGCATCTGCGACTCTGGATCCCGGGTTCCGCTGCGCGGCCCCGGGAAAGTGGAGCTTTACCCGGACAGCGTCTGCGCGCCGGGAGGCGCGCGGTCCAGTGGCCGCGTGGGACCGCGCGGGTCCTGGCGCGGAACCAAGCCGGCCGGATAAGTCCGAAAGCTGCTGAAGCCCACTTTCCCGGACGCGAAGCGATCCGGGATCCAGGGGCGCGCGCTCCGTATGGAGGCTCGGGGTCCGAGGTTCCGCTGCGCGGCGCCGGGAAAGTGGAGAGACCCTACGCGTGCACCACGCGCCCGTAAGCGTCCATCACGCTCTCGTGCATCATCTCCGAGAGGGTGGGATGCGGGAAGACCGTGTGGATCAGCTCTTCTTCCGTGGTTTCGCAATTCATCGCGACCACGTAGCCCTGGATCAGCTCGGTGACTTCCGCGCCGACCATGTGGGCGCCCAGCAGCTTGCCGGTCTTGGCGTCGAAGATGGTCTTCACCAGTCCCTCCGGCTCGCCGAGCGCAATGGCCTTGCCATTGCCGGCGAAGGGGAAGCGGCCGACCTTGACGGCGATCCCCTGCTCCTTCGCCTTCGCCTCGGTGAGGCCGACGCTCGCGACCTGCGGGTGGCAATAGGTGCAGCCGGGAATCATTGTCTTTTCCATGGCGTGCGGATGCAGGCCCTTGATGGCCTCCACGCACAGCACGCCCTCGTGCTCGGCCTTGTGGGCCAGCATCGGCGGGCCGGCGACGTCGCCGATGGCGTAGACGCCCGGCACGTTGGTGCGGCCCAGCCCATCGGTGACGATGGCTCCGCGATCCATCTTTACGCCCAGTTTTTCGAGCCCGAGGTTCTCGGTGTTGCAGACCACGCCCACGGCGGAAATCATCCGCTCGGCTTCCAGCGTCTGCCTGGCGCCCTTGTCGTCCTCGATGGTGCAGACGACGGAATCGGCTTTCTTCTCCACCTTCACGACCTTGGTGGAGGTCATGATTTTCATGCCCTGCTTCTCGAAGCGCTTGCGGGCGTGGGCGGCGATCTCCGCGTCTTCAACGGGCATGATCTGCGGCAACACCTCCACCACGGTCACCTCGGCGCCCATGGTGCGATAAAAGCTCGCGAACTCGATGCCGATGGCGCCCGAGCCCATGACCACGAGGGACTTGGGGAATTTTTCGGGCTTCATCGCCTCGAAATACGTCCAGATCAGCTTGCCGTCCGGCTCGATGCCCGGCAGCGCGCG
>JAQGJX010000150.1 GCA_028290405.1 Hyphomicrobiales bacterium | reverse complement strand
TCTGGACGGCGGGGGGATTTTGCGCGGTCGCGCTGGAGGGCGCCTCGGCGGGGCTCGCCGCGACGGCCGGAGCCGCGGGCTCAGGGGCCTCGGCGGCCTGCGAGGGCGCTGATTCGGCGGCGGGGAGATCCAGCGCGAGCGGCGGGGGAGCGTCCGCGGGAACAACGAAGACGCTTGCGAGCGGCGCCGGCGACGGTGCGGCCTGCTGCGCTTCAGACTCCTGCGCCCGCGCGCCCAGCACGGCGGCCAGAAGAGCAAGGCCAGAGACGCCGGCGCGCAATGCGGCCGACCGCGACCGGCCCAACGCGCCGAACCTCCCCGCGTCACGGTTCCTGGAACTGCTTTCCACCCAGCGCATCCGCGCCTCCGACAACCGTACGCGAGGCGAACAAGCACGCCCCTCACTCTAGCTCAAGAGATGCCCATCCGTCGGGGAATGCAACTGGCTTTGAACGCCGGCCCGCCTCCTCGGCAGGATTGGCGCAGCCCGTTGCCGGTCCGCAACAGCCCGGAGCGTCATCGGTTACGCGACGGCGTTGGCGGCTTCGTCCAGCCCGTAATCCTTCATCTTGCGATAAAGGGTCGAGCGGCCAATGCCAAGCCTGCGCGCGACCTCGGACATCTGGCCGCGATAATGGGCCAGCGCGAAGCGGATCATCTCGGATTCGGCGCTGTCCAGTTTACGCACGTTGCCGTTCTCGTCCAGCAACTTCAGCACGTTGGGGTCGCGCACTTCGACGCGCAGGATTTCGCGCGGGCTGGGATGGTGCGACTGGGGCGTGACTTGCGCGGGCGCCGCCGGCACGCGCACGTCGAAGCCCGTCACCTGCGCGGCGATCTGCGGGAATTCGGCGAGGGTGAGTTCGTCGCCTTCGCTGAGCACGACGGCGCGGAACACGGCGTTTTCAAGCTGGCGGACGTTGCCCGGCCAGTCATAGCGCGAGAGCAGCGCCAGCGCCTCGGCGCTCAGGCCGCGAATGCGGCGCCCTTCCTCGGCGGCGAAGCGCGCCGCGAAGCTGCGGGCGAGCTCGGGAATGTCGTCGCGGCGCGAGCGCAGCGGCGGCACCGCGATGGGGAACACGTTCAGCCGGTAGTAGAGGTCTTCCCGGAAGGCGCCGCGCTTCACCTGCTCGATGAGGTTCTGGTTGGTCGCCGAAATGAGCCTGATGTCGACCTTCACGGGCTTGCGGGCCCCGATGGGATCGATTTCGCCTTCCTGGAGGGCGCGCAGCAGCTTCACCTGCGTCTCCAGCGGCAGTTCGCCGACCTCGTCGAGGAACAGGGTGCCCCCGTGGGCCTCCACGAACTTGCCGACGTGCCGCTCGGTCGCGCCCGTGAAGGCGCCCTTCTCGTGGCCGAACAGGATGGATTCGACGAGGTTCTGCGGCAGCGCGCCGCAATTCACCGTCACGAACGGCCGGCCCCGGCGGTCGGACGCGCCCTGGATGGCGCGGGCGATCAATTCCTTGCCGACGCCCGATTCGCCTTCCAGCAGAACCGGAATGGTGGATTTGGCTGCCCGCTCGCCCAAACGCACGATGCGGTCCATCTCGGGCGAGCGCATGGCGAGGTCGCGAAAGCCCAGATGCCCCGCGGCGCGGCGCTTCACGCGGCGCAATTCGTCTTCGAGCGCGTCGGTCTTCAGCGCGTTCTTGATGGAGATCAGCAGGCGCTCGGCGCCCACGGGCTTCACGACGAAATCGACCGCCCCGGCCCGCATGGCGGAAATCACCGATTCGATGGAGCCATGGGCGGTCTGCACGATGGCGGGCGTGTCGATGTTGCGCTGTCGCATCCGCGTCAGCACGCCCATGCCGTCGAGGTCCGGCATCACGAGATCGCAAATCAGCAGCGACACGGGCGGGAGATGGGGGGCGCTCAGGCGGTCCAGGGCGGCTTCGCCCCCGTCCACGAGTTCGGCGTCGTAGCCAAAGCGCCGCACCATGGCCTCAAGCAGGCGCCGTTGGACGGGATCGTCGTCGGCGATCAGGATTGTCGAAGTCATCGTGCCCCTTGCCGCCCCGATGTCGGCGCGTTGGGCCCAACTTGACCTGACAGGGTAAATGGGCGGTTAAATTGCGTGCCGAAGCGATACGGAATTGGCTGAAAAGCGCCGTTGCGGTTAAGGTCATGCGGCGGTTGGGCCAAGCATTTTCCGCAAAAGCTCCACCAGCGTGTCCTGTTCGGCCCCGCTCAGGCGCGCCAGCGCCTCTCGTTCGGCGTCCCGGGCGGTTTGCGCCAATCCTGCGGCGATGGCGGCGCCCGCCTCGGTGAGGCCGATGCGCAGGCGGCGGGGATCGGCCCCGTCGCGCTGCGACAGCACGAGCGCCTTCTTGCGCAGGCGCTCCACCAGGCCGTGCACATTGGCGGGCTCCATGCCGATGGCCGCCCCAAGCTCGGCCTGCGACAGCGACCCCGCGCGGCGCAACTCCCACATCGCCGCCGCCTGACGGGGCGTGAGGTCGTGGACCGCGAGGCGCCGGGCCGAGTTTTCCCGCGCCTTGTGGTAGGCGCGGCGCAGCAGGTGGCCCACGCGAGCGTCGCTCGCATGGTCGACCGGGGCGCGGTGATGCGCGTCGTCCTTCATTCGGCGGCGAACGCGACCGCCTGCTCGTAGGCGCCGTGCCCGGACTTTTCGGGCGGGAAGATGTGGCGCTCCTCCACCCAGTCCTTCGTGGTTTCGTACATTTCGCGCGTGTAGGGCTCGAAGACGATCCGCTCGCCGGGCCCGAAGCGCCGCACGTCCACCAGCTTGGCGTGCCGCTCGGGCAGTTCGTTCATGTAGTAGTGGGCGTAGGCCTGGTGCATGCGGTCGATGTCCGCCTGCGCGCGGCGCAGGCCGCGATAGTACTTGCGCACGTCCTCCAGATCGACGCCCGGCGGAATCATGGCGGCGATCATGAACGTGCAGTCGAGCAGCTTGCGGAAGCCGAGCTGCTCCATGATGTAGTACTGCATGCCGAACACCGTGGCGGCGGGCGCAAGGCCGCTCAGCATCTGGTCGACGCGGTCGGCGGGGCCGCCGCCGAATTTCAGCTTGATCTGGTCGGGCTTCAGGAACGGCTCAAGCGCCTGGATGGTCGTGTAATGGCTGCCGGACTGGTAGCCCACGTGAATGTTCACGCCCGCCAGGTCCTCGGGGCTGCGCACGCTGGAGTTCTCGGGCACGAAGATGCCGCACGGCGAGACGGAATAAGCCTCGCCCCACAGGCGGCCGTGGCTGGCGGAGGCCGCCATGTTCACCGTCCAGTGGCAGGCGCAGGAAATGGACGCCTCGCGGCCCTGCTCGTAGGTCTGGTACGCGCCGTGGAGATTGTCCGGCACCGCGTTGGCGCCAGCGCCCGCCGTGTAGGTCTCAGGCGCCATCTTGGTCAGCAGCTTGTGCTGGGTGAGTTCGTAGTCGAGCCCCTCGTCGCGGAAGTAGCCCTTCTCGTCGGCGATCCATTCCTGCAAGCGGCCGTGCGTGTTGACGATGAAACGCGCCATGGTTTTCTCCTCCCGATGAGGCGCGGCGCCTTGACCGCGCGCTACCCCGGCGGCCGATACTTATCATAATAAGTGTCGCCGCTGCAACGCGGCGCGACAGTTTTGGGCGGAGGGCGATAAAACAAACAGGGAACCTTGCCAAATCCGCCGCCCGCGCGTTATCGCCATGCGTCACGAGCGCGACTGCTCCGTCATCGGTTGTCCCAATGCACCAGATTCCAGCCATCGTTCACGCCACCGCCAGCGCCAGCGCGGCCGCCGCTGCGGACCTCGGAGCCCTGCCGGAGTGGAATCTGGCGGACCTGTATCCGGGCATGGAGTCCGACGCCTACAAGGGCGACCTCGCGCGGGCCGAGGCCGAGTGCCGGGCCTTCGCGGAGGCCTGGCGTGGCAAGCTCGCCGCCATCGCCGGAAAGCCCGGCGGGGGCGAGACGCTGGCGCGGGCGATCGCCGCGTATGAGGCGCTGGAGGACCTGCTCGGCCGCATCGCGTCCTACGCGGGGCTGATCTACACCGGCGACACGTCCGACCCGGTGCGGGCGAAGTTCTATGGCGACGCGCAGGAGAAGATCACCAACGCGTCCTCCGACCTGCTGTTCTTCACCCTCGAACTCAACCGCATCGAGGACGACGTGCTGGCCGGCCTCGTGCAGTCGGGCTCCCTGGCGCACTGGAAGCCGTGGATCGACGACATCCGCCGCGAGAAGCCCTACCAGCTCGACGACCGGCTGGAGCAATTGTTTCACGAGAAGTCCGTCACCGGGCGGGGCGCGTGGAACCGGCTCTTCGACGAGACCATCTCGGGCCTGCGCTTTGACGTGGACGGCCGCGAGCTGTCGCTGGAGCCGACCCTGAACCTGATGCAGGACCCCACCGAGGACGTGCGCAAGTCGGCGGCGCTGGCGCTGGCCAAGACGCTGAACGCGAATCTGCGCACCTTCGCGCTCATCACCAACACGCTCGCCAAGGACAAGGAAATCTCGGACCGCTGGCGCGGCTTCCAGGACGTGGCCGACAGCCGCCACCTGTCCAACCGCGTCGAGCGCGAGGTGGTGGACGCGCTGGTGGAGGCCGTACGCGACGCTTATCCGCGCCTGTCGCACAGCTATTACAAGCTGAAGGCCAAATGGTTCGGGCTCGACGCGCTGGACTACTGGAACCGCAACGCGCCGCTGCCCAATGTGCCGACCCGCGCCTACAAGTGGGAGGAGGCGCGCGACCTGGTGCTGGAGGCCTACGGGGCCTTCTCGCCCAAGCTCGCCGACATCGCCCGCCGCTTCTTCGACGAACGCTGGATCGACGCGCCGGTGCGCCCCGGCAAGGCGCCGGGCGCCTTCGCGCATCCCACCGTGCCCTCCGCGCATCCCTATGTGCTGCTCAACTACCAGGGCAAGCCGCGCGACGTGATGACCCTCGCGCACGAGCTGGGCCACGGGGTGCATCAGGTGCTGGCAGCCCCCAACGGCGCGCTCATGGCGCCGACGCCCCTGACGCTGGCCGAGACCGCCTCCGTCTTCGGCGAGATGCTGACGTTCCGCTCCCTGCTTGCGAGCACCGTCGATCCCGCCCAGCGCCGCGCCATGCTGGCCTCGAAGGTCGAGGACATGCTGAACACGGTCGTGCGGCAGATCGCGTTCTACTCCTTCGAGCGCAAGCTGCATGTGGAGCGCCGCGAGGGCGAACTCACCGCCGACCAGATTTCAGACTTGTGGATGAGCGTGCAGGGCGAGAGCCTGGGGCCCGCGATCCGGCTGGGGCCGGGGTATGAGACCTTCTGGGCCTATATCCCGCACTTCGTGCACTCGCCGTTCTACGTCTACGCGTACGCCTTCGGCGATTGCCTGGTGAACTCGCTCTACGGGGTCTACCAGAACGCCGCCGAGGGCTTCCAGGACAAGTACTTCGCGCTGCTTGCGGCGGGCGGCACCAAGCACCATTCCGAACTCCTCGCCCCCTTTGGCCTCGACGCGCGCGACCCCGCCTTCTGGCAGATCGGCCTGACGATGATCGAGGGCATGATCGCGGAGCTGGAAGGGCTGGAGGCGTAGGGCCGCCGCGAGCCCTTCTCCTGCGATGCGGGAGAAGGCGCCTGTGCGGCGGGCTTTATGTCAGCTCCTACCCGCGGATCACCTGCACGGGCGCGCCGACGCGCACGCGTGAATACAGGTCCACCACGTCGTCGTTCATCATGCGGATGCAGCCCGACGAGACCGCCTCGCCGATGGTCCATGGTTCGTTGGTGCCGTGGATGCGGAACAGCGTGTCCTTGTTGCCGCTGTAGAGATAGAGCGCGCGGGCGCCGAGCGGGTTGTCGATGCCTCCCGTCATATGCCGGGGAAGATCGGGCCGGCGCTTCAGCATCGCGGAGGGCGGCGTCCACGCCGGCCATTCCGCCTTGCGGCCGATGCGGGCGTTGCCGCCCCACGTGAAGCCTTCGCGTCCCACGCCGATGCCGTAGCGGATCGCCTGTCCGCCGCCGAGCGAGAGATACAGGTAGCGGTTGCGCGTATCGACCGTGATGGCGCCGCCCTGCTTGCCGGTGGGATCGTTGACCAGCACGCGGGTCGCGGACGGCGTCTGGCGGGCGGGCGCGTACATGTCGCCCAGCGAGGCGACCTGCTGGCGCGGCTGGTATCCATAATAGTACGCGTCATTGGGATCAAAGGCCGACGCGCCGCCGATGCTGGCGCCAAAACCTGCGCCAAGGCACACAATGGCCGCGGCGACCGTCTGCTTGCGATTCATGGCTGAGTTCCTCTTTGCGCCAATTGCATGGCGGCAACATGACAGGAGCCGAACGAGATCGCCGCTTGATTGGTTCCACATAGCGCAAGCGGGCGCCCCACCGGGCGGCGGTCGGCTCGTCGCGTCGTTAACGGGCGTGGTTGACGCGCGTCAGTTGCGCGGCCAGCGAAAATCGTCCGCGCGGCCCGGTCGCGTCTCCAGCGGGCGGCCCTGCACGAGGGCCTGCTCGACGATCGCGCGGGCGCCGCGGTCCTTGGCGTCGGCGTTGCGCGTGCGCGTGGCGAGTTGCCCGCCCGGCGACACGGCGGCGCCGGTGAGCGGCACGATGGGACCGGACGCCGGCCGCACCGGAATGACGATCATGGGCGCCGCGGGCGGCAGCGGAATGGCGAGGGTCTGCGATTTCTGGCCGGGGTCCTCGGCCTGAGTGGGCACGAGGACGCGCACTTCGCGCTCGCCCGCAGGGGGCTGGGGGACGGGCGCGGAGGCCAGGGCGGGCTCTTCGGCGGGGGTGAGCTTGTCGAGCATGGGCCGCAGGTCGCGCTCGACGAAATACGCGAGCTTGCGCGCGCCCGCGCGGGTGAAGTGCACGCCGTCGCCTGTGCGCAGCTTGGTGAGCTGGCCGTTCACGTCCGGTCCGTAGAGGGCGAACTGGTGGCGGTCGTCCACGAACGCCTCCCAGACGTCCACGAAAGAGGCGCCCGCGCGGCTCGCCGCCTCGCGGTAGATTTCGTTCTGTTCGAGCAGGCCGCTGGAGAGGCGCTCGTTCTTCATGACCGGCATGCCGACCCAGATCAGCGGGACGTTCTTTTCCTTCAGGACGTTCGCGAAGGCCTGCACGCGGGCGCCGTACAACTCCGCCCAGCGCGGGGCGCGCGGATCCACCGAGGCCGCGCCGTCGCGCAGCGGCTGCCGGTCGTTGCTGCCGATCATCATCACGACGACGTTGACCGGCTGCGGTCCCGAGACGAGGTCGCGCGCGGCCTTCACCCAGTCGAAGTAGTCGTCGCGCACCAGGCCGGTGTTCTCGCGGGCTTTGCGCAGCACGGTCACGTTCGGGCGATCCGCGAAGGCTTCCTGCAGGCCCTGCGCGAGCATCTGGCCGACGTTGTCGCCCGTCACCAGGATGGTGAAGGGCGCCCCGGCCTTGGCGGGCGCCGCGGGGGCGGCGGCCTGCTGGGTATCGCCCTGCGCGGGGGCCGCCTGCTCGACGGGCTTTGGCGCGTCCTGCGGTTCGGCGCCGGGCGCCGCCGGGGCGGCCTGCTCGACCGGCAGTTCGCGCACGAAGCCCTTGCGGGGCGCGGCGCCGCGAATGAGATGGGTGGGGCGCTGCACCACGCGGGGCGGGGGCGCGCGGCGCTGCTGCATGCGCTCGCGGTCGCGCTGCCAGAAGATGGCGGGATTCGAATCGTCGAACTGGGCGATCACCGCCGGACCGCCGGTCAGGAAGACGAACGCGCTGGCGACGCCCAGTTTCAGGGCGCGCGGCAGGGCTCGGGAGGGGCGGGTGGGACGATCGTCAGCGCTCATTTCACCATTGTAACGCGTCACCGCGTTTTTTTCATCTGCTCCAGCAAAGCGTGGGTGGCGTAGCCGTCCGCCACCATGCCGGACTTGCGCTGGTAGGCGCGGATGGCGGTCTGCACCTGCTCGCCGATGCGCCCGTCCACCTTGCCGGCCGGATAGCCAAGCCGCGTCAGATGGCGCTGGATATCCATGGCGTGGGCGGTCGAGAGAGGCTTGTCGGACGTCGGCCAGCGTCCCGCCACGGGCCCGCCGCCCGCGATGCGGTCGCTGAGGAGCGCGACGCCCAGCATGTAGGCGGCCGAATTGTTGTAGGCGCGGATCACGCGAAAGTTGGAGGTGACGAGAAAAGCCGGGCCTCTCGCGCCTGCGGGCAGCAGCAGCGCGCCCTCGCCGCCGGTCGGCATGGCCTCGCCGTCGGCGCGGCGCACGCCCAGCGACGCCCACTGGCCGAAGCCCCGCATGGTCTGGGGATCGTGCTGGGACACGTCGAACCCTTGAGGCAGCTTCACCTCGTAGCCCCAGATCATGCCGCGCACCCAACCGTGCTGGGTCAGGTAATTGGCCGTGGAGGCCAGAGCGTCGGGGACGTTCGTCCAGATGTTGCGGCGACCGTCGCCGTCGTGGTCCACGGCGAACTTCAGGAAGCTCGACGGCATGAACTGCGTCTGGCCCATGGCGCCCGCCCACGACCCCGTCATGGCCTCGGGCGACACATGGCCCTGCTGGAGAATCTGCAGCGCGACCAGCAATTCCTCCTTGAAGAAATCCACGCGCTCGCCCGCGAAGGCCAGCGTCGCCAGCGCGCGCACCACGCTCTTCTGTCCCGTGAAGCCGCCGTAACTGGTCTCCATGCCCCAGATGGCCAGCACCACGTAGGGGTCCGCGCCCCAGCGGCGTTCGATGTCGGCGAGCAGGGGCGCGAGGTCGCGCGCGCGGGCGCGGCCGTTGGCGATGCGCTGCTCGGTGAGCGCGCCGGCGAGGTAGCTCCAGACGGGCTTGACGAACTCGGACTGCTTTTCGGTGTGCCGTGCCAGCGACGGGTCGGGCGTCATCCCGGCGAACGCGCGGTCGAACGTGGCGCGAGAGACGCCGCGCGACTGGGCGGCGGGCCACAGGCCCTCAAGGAACGCCGGAAAGGCGGAGTCGGCGGGAGCCGCAGGCTTGCGGACGGCGGCGGGCGCCGGCTTGCGGGCTGGCTTTGCGGCGCTGCGGTCGGCGGGCCTGGCGCCCTGCTTGGCGGCGGGCTTGACGTCAGCCGTCATGGCGCGCGCCGCCTGAAAGCCGCCC
>JAQGJX010000146.1 GCA_028290405.1 Hyphomicrobiales bacterium | reverse complement strand
GGGTCCTTCATGGTCGCGTCGAAGGCGGCGCGCAGCGCCTTCACGCGCTCGGCCGGCACGCCGGGGGGCGCGAAGAACGGGCGTCCGATCGCCGTGGGGGCCGACAGAAGCCGCATGGCTGCGGCGTCCTGCTCGTTGGTTGCAAGTTCCTGCAGCAGCGGCACGTTCGGCAGGTCGTCCGCACGCTTCAGGCCCACCTGCGCCAGCACGTTGATCTTGTTGTCGCGCACCCACTCGGGCTTGGTGCCCTTGTAGGACGCCCAGGAGTTCGAGCCCCGGCCCTGCACCTCGCCGCGCTCCATCGCGAGGTTCACCTCAGCGCCGCCCGGATAGCCCAGGATCACCTTGAACTTCGTGCCGATCATCTGGTTCAGCACGGTGGGGTATTGCGACGAGGTGTTGTAGCCGGTCGCCCCCATGGTGGACTCGATCTTCTTGGCGTCCTCGATGGTCTTCACCGGGGAGGTGTGCCAGGTCGCGAGGATGTTGTTGTCGGCGATCACGTTGCCGATCCAGTTGAACTCGCGCGAGTCGAACTTGACGCCCGAATCCCCCAGCGCCTGCTCGAGCGGGATCGACTGGTCGGCGATTCCCATCACGGTCCCGTCCTTGGGGGCGACGCCGAACACGTAATTGGCCGCGATGCGGCTGCCCGCGCCCGTCATGTTCCGGGGCACGATGGAGGGCTTGCCGGGAATGTGCTCGCCCATGTGGCGCGCCAGCACCCGCGCGTAGGCGTCGTACCCGCCCCCGACCGAGAAGCCGATCACGATGTCGAGCTTGCGGCCCTTGTAGAAGGACTCGACGTCCTGCGCGCGCGCCGCCCCGGGGGCTGCGGCCCCGGCCAGCAGGAGCGCGCCCAGCAGGCCTGCCCGAAACCCTGTGAAACTGGCGTCCATCCTCACACCCCTCCGCTGCGGCTCTTTGGCCCATTGCGCCGGACGGCCGGCGACCCGCCCACACTTAAAGAGGCCGCCGGGAACCGCAAGCGGGTTCACGGCCGGCCGGCGAACCCGCGCACTTGACCCTTGCGGGCCAATCGATACAAGCAGCGCAGAAACATTGAACGGCGTCCGCAACGAGCGCCTCAGCCGCGGGGCCGTTCGGGAGCGAACATGTCGCACACCAAGCAGAGCTGGCTGTCCTCCATCGAGGACGTAATCGAAGACGCGCGGGCGGGCAGGATGTTCATCCTGGTCGACGACGAGGACCGCGAGAACGAGGGCGACCTCGTCATCCCGGCCCAGATGGCGACGCCCGAGGCGGTGAATTTCATGGCCCGCTACGGCCGCGGTCTCGTGTGCCTGTCGATGACCCGCCAGCGCGTCGAGGACCTGGGCCTACACCTGATGGCGCCGCGCAACGGCACCCGCCACCAGACGGCGTTCACGGTCTCGATCGAGGCGCGCGAAGGCGTCACCACCGGCATTTCGGCGGCCGACCGCGCCCGCACCATCGCGGTGGCGATCGACCCCGCGCAGGGCCGCAACGAGATCGTCACCCCCGGCCACGTCTTCCCGCTGATGGCGCAGGACGGCGGCGTGCTGGTGCGCGCCGGCCACACCGAGGCCGCGGTGGACATCGCCCGCATGGCCGGGCTTACGCCCGCCGGGGTGATCTGCGAGATCATGAACGACGACGGCACCATGGCCCGCATGCCGGACCTTGTCACCTTCGCGCAGCTCCATGGCCTGAAGATCGCCACCATCGCGGACCTGATCGCCTACCGGCGCCGCAACGAAAAACTCATCGAGCGCGTGGTCGAGAGCCACATCGACAGCCGCTTCGGCGGCGAGTTCCGCATGAGCGTCTACACGAACACGGTGGAATACGCCGAGCACGTGGCGCTGGTGCGCGGCGACATCTCAGGCGAGGAGCCGGTGCTGGTGCGCATGCACCAGGCCAACATCCTGGCGGATTCCTTCGGCGACGTGACGCCGGGCGAATTCTTCGGCGGCGAGTCCCGCGCGCGCGGCGGCGAGCTGGAGGCGAGCATGCGCATGATCGCCGCCGCCGGCCGCGGCGTGATCGTGATGATCCGCGACCCCGCCCCCACGCTGCTCAGCGGCGCCTTGAAAATGCGCGAGGGCGAGGCCCCGCAGCGCCCCATTCACGAGTTGCGGCAGTACGGCCTGGGAGCGCAGATCCTCGCCGACCTGGGGCTCAAGAAGATCATTCTTCTGTCCAACAGCAACCGGAACATCGTGGGCCTTGAGGGCTACGGGCTGGAAATCGTCGCCCAGCAGCCCATCCTCACCCCGGGACGTTAGGGGACGCCGCGCGCCCGGGGACGGTTTGCCCGTCCCGGCCGCCATGGTAGAGATGACGCTGCGCCTCTGGCGCCGAAGACCCGGGCCGCGCCCCATGTGCGGACCGGCGCGCGCGCAGGCGCGCCAAAGCCCGGCCAACGGGCGCTTCTGAAGGAGGATTCGCGGGTATGACCGTCGCCGAGCGCACTGCCGACATCGTCAACGTCCACGGGCTCGACATCGAGGTCCAGACCCGCGGCGCGGGCGCTCCGCTCCTGCTCCTGGCCAGCGAAGAACAGCTCGAGGCCCAGAGCGCGGCCGTCGCCGACCTCGCCCGCGACCACAAGGTCGTCATGCCGTCCCCGCCCGGCTTTGGCCGCTCGGGCCGTCCCGACTGGATGACCAGTCCCGACGACCTCGCCTATGTGATGCTCGATCTGGCGGAAATGCTGGACCTCGAAGGCGTTCCGCTGGTGGGGTTTTCGCTGGGCGGCTGGATCGCCGCCGAAATGGCCACCAAGGACGACAGCCGCTTTTCGCACCTCGTGCTGGTGGACGCCCTGGGGGTGAAGATCGGCGGCCCGACCGACGTCGACATCCAGGATCTCTGGATCCAGCATCCCGCCAAGGTGGCGGCGATGAAATGGCACGACCAGGAGAAGGGCCGGCGCGACTTCGCCGCCATGCCGGACGACGAACTCGCCGTCGTGGCCCGCAACGTGGAAAGCTTCGCGCGCTTCTGCTGGGAGCCCTACATGCACAATCCCAAGCTGAAGCACCGGCTGCACCGCATCAGCGTTCCCACCCACGTGATCTGGGGCGAGAACGACGGCGTATGCACGACGTCCTACGGACGCGCCTACGCGGGGCTCATTCCCGGCGCGAGCTTTGAGACCATTGGGGCGGCGGGGCATTATCCCCACATCGAGCAGCCCGAGGCCTTCGGGCGGAGCTTGCGCGCTTTCATAGCCTAGGGGCGTATCGCAGACGAACGCGGCCGAGCCGCAGTCCAATCAGGAGATGCAGACGCATGGACGCCTGGCACTTCACCGAAATGCCCTACCCGAACCTGCCGCCGCTCGACACGCTGTCGACGATGCGGGTGTCGATTCCCAGCAGCCTGTACGACCCCCGGATCGGCGCGGACCTCTACAACCACTATCTCGACGAGCACATGATCGCCGACGATCTCGGCCTCAACATGCTGCTCAACGAGCATCACCAGACCGCGACCTGCATCAACGCCTGCGCGCCGCTCTCGGCCGCCGTCCTGGCGCGCCAGACCAGCAAGGGGCGCATCTGCATTCTCGGCAATCCCGTCGCCAACCGCGGCGACCCGATCCGCATCGCCGAAGAGATGGCGATGATCGACTGCATCTCGCGCGGGCGCCTCGACGTCGGCTTCGTGCGCGGCGTGCCGTATGAAATCTTCGCCGCCAACACCAACCCCACGCAGACCGTGGAGCGCCTCTGGGAAGGCATCGACCTCGTCACCAAGGCGTGGACGACGACCGACGGCCCGTTCAACTTCGAGGGCCAGTTCACCCATCGCCGCGCCATCAACCTGTGGCCGCGCCCCTACCAGACCCCGCATCCGGCGATCTGGATCACGGGCTCCAGCGACCTCGACAACATCAAGCGCGCCGCCGCGCGCGGCTTCGTGTTCGCCACCTTCCTGCAGCCGCACGAGAAGGTGAAATGGATGTTCGACGGCTACCGCAGCGCCTATCAGGACACGGGCCTGCCGGGCGGCGGCGGCACGGCCTACATGCCGCTGGTCTATACGGCGGACTCGGACGAAGAGGCCGAGAAGGGCGCGCGCGAACTCACCTGGTATCTGGACGCCAAGTCCGAGCCCCAGCACCGCAACCCGCCCGGCTACGTGCCGGTGAGCTTCAACGTGCAGGCCCTGAAGGGCACGTTCACGGGCCGCACCGACGCCATGCGCAAGCAGTCCATCGAATACCTGCGCGACCAGGGCGTCATCATCTACGGCAAGCCCGACGACGTGGCGCAGCAGATCAAGCGGCTCTACGGCCTCGTGGGCGGCTTCGACCACCTGCTCATGATGCAGCAGGCCGGCCATCTGAGCCACGAGCGCACGGTGCGCAGCATGACGCTGTTCGCCAAGGAAGTGTATCCGCAGGTGCGCGACCTTGCGCGCACCCGGCCCCTCAATGCGCGAGCCGCCGCTGAATGAGCCATGGCAAGCACCTGAGCGTCGATGGCGTAAGGACGCATTATCTCGAGGCGGGGGACGCGCATCGCGGCGTGCGTCCCACGATCCTGCTGCTGCATTCCGCCGAGTTCGGCGGCGCCGCGGAGGTGACGTGGGAGCACAACATCGACGCGCTCGCGGAGCGCTACCACGTGCTGGCGCCGGACCATCTGGGCTTCGGGCGCACCGACAAGCTGTTCGACTTCACGGCGCAGTTCGACCGGCGGGTGGCTCACATCCGCCGGTTCCTGGAGATCATGGCCGTCGGTCCCGTGCACGTCATGGGGTCGTCCATGTCGGGCGGGCTCAGCCTCACGGTGGCGGCGCGCAAGAACCCGGACTGGCCGATGCTGTCGGTGGTGTGCTGCTCGGGCGGCGGCGACGCGCCCGACAACGAGGCCCGCAAGGTGCTGAACTCCTACGACGGCACGAAGGAGCACATGCGCCGCATCGTGGCCACCATGTTCGTCGATCCGCGATGGGCGGCGGACGAGGCGTATCTTGACCGCCGCGTGGCGCTGGCCAACATGCCGGGCGCCTGGGAAGCGACGGCGGCGGCGCGCTTCAAGGCCCCGTTCCGCGTCGCTAGCGCGCCGCGCAGCGAGCGCGACAGCGTGGACTACGCCGCCATCAAGGTGCCGGCGCTGGTCTTCGCGGGCCGCCGCGACCCCCTGCGGGACCCCGGCTATACGGATACGTTCGTGCCGCTGATCCCCAACGCGCAGTTGCATTTCTTCGAGAACGCGGCCCATATGGGCAACATCGAGTGCGCGGCCGAATTCAACGCCCGCACCCTGCAATTTCTCGCGGACCTCGATTAGAGCAGGGCGGCCCGCGCCGCTCTCTGCGCCAATGGTTTTCCGCGATCTGGAGATCGAGCAGAGTGACCACGACACCGCAGACGCCGGTCGACATGCGCCTGACCGCGATCCGCTTCGCGGCGCAAGACACCAACCTGTACGAGTTCCGCCTGCCGGACGGCGCGGCCCTGCCGCCGGTGGAGCCGGGCGCGCATATCGACATCCACCTCCCCAACGGCATGATGCGCCAGTATTCGCTGGTGACGGCCGACGGCGACCCGACCGCCTACGTGGTGGGGATCAAGCGCGACCGCACGAGCCGCGGCGGCTCCATCTTCATCCATGACAACCTGCGCGTCGGCCAGATGCTGAAGATCGGCGGGCCGCGCAACAACTTCCCCCTGAAGGAAGACGCCGCCCACACGGTGCTCATCGCGGGCGGCATCGGCGTCACGCCCATCTGGTGCATGGCCCAGCGCCTGCAAAAGCTGGGGCGCCCCTACGAGCTGCACTACGCCTGCCGCGACCGCAGCGAGGCGGCCTTCATGGAGGAGATGCAGCGCCTCACGCAGGCCAAGCTGCACTTCGACGCCGAGGCCGGGTCGTTTCTCGACCTCAGGCCCATCGTGGCCAACGCGCCCGCCGGCAGCCATTTCTACTGCTGCGGCCCGCTGCCGATGCTGGAGGGCTACGAGGCCGCCACCAAGGCGTTGCCGCCCGAGCAGGTCCACGTCGAATACTTCACCGCCAGGGAAGAAGCCGCGACGGAAGGCGGCTATGTGGTGGAGCTGCGCCGCTCCGGCCAGGAGTTCGCTATCCCCGAGGGGCGCACCATCCTCCAGGTGCTGCGCGAGGGCGGCGTGGACGTGCCCTATTCGTGCGAGGAAGGCGTCTGCGGCGCATGCGAAACGGCTGTCGTCTCCGGCCAGCCTGACCATCGCGACAACATCCTCACCGAGAGCGAACGCAAGGCCAGCAAGACGATGATGATCTGCTGCTCGGGCTCGAAAAGCCCGAGGCTCGTGCTGGATCTGTAAAGCGGGCGGCTTCGGCCTCCAGCTCGCGTCGGCGAGCGCCTACCGTCCCTTCGCGGCGGCTTCGCGGATCGCCGTCAGCGTCGTGGCGGGCGAGATCGCATCGGGGTCGATCTTCACGTGCACGATGGCGGGGCGGTTGCTCGCCAGGGCGCGTTCGAACGCCGGCGCGAAGTCCTCCGTGCGCTCCACGGTTTCGCCGTGCCCGCCGTAGGCGCGCCCCAGCGCCGCGTAGTCCGGCGACTTCAGCAGCGTGGCCGACACCCGGCCCGGGTATTCGCGCTCCTGGTGCATGCGCACCGTGCCGTACATGGAATTGTCGATCACCACGACCACGATGGGCAGGTCGTACTGGACCGCGGTGGCGAATTCCTGGCCGTTCATCAGGAAGCAGCCGTCTCCCGCAAAGCTCACCACCATGCGCTCGGGATGCAGCCGCTTGGCCCCCACGGCCGCCGGCAGGCCGTAGCCCATCGATCCCGACACCGGGGCCAGCAGGCCGCCGAACTTGCGGATGCGCAGGTAGCGGCCCGTCCAGATGGCGTAATTGCCCGCCCCGTTGGTCACGATGCAGTCTTCGGGCAGCCGCTTGCGCAGCCACAGCATGACGTCGTTCAACTGCACGTCGCCCGGAATGGCCGGCGCCGCATTGGTGAACGCCAGAAAGTCCATGCGGGCCGCGCGCGTTTCCGCCGACCACGGAACGCTCTGCGGGGCGTCCAGCCGCGCCAGCGCGGCGCAGAAACGGCCCGGCGTCGCGTTGATGGCCAGCGCGGGCTGGTACACGCGGCCCAGTTCGCGCGCGTCCGCATGCACGTGCACGAGGGTCTGGCGGGGCGTGGGAATGTCCAGCAGCGTGTAGCTCTGGGAGGGCACTTCCGCGAGCCGCCCGCCGATCAGCAGCACAAGGTCGGCGTCCTTCACCCGGGCGACGAGCTTCGGGTTGGCGCCCAGCGCCAGTTCGCCCGCGTAGTTCGCATGCTCCATGTCGAACAGCGAGGTGCGGCGGAAGGAGGCCACCACCGGCAGGTCGTACTTCTCCATGGCGTGCCGCAGGGCCTCGCAGGCGTGCGCGTCCCAGCCCGACCCGCCGACGATCGCGACGGGCTTGCGGGCGCCCGCGAGCAGTTCGTGCAGCCGCGCGAGCTCGGCGCCGCCGGGCGAAATCTCCGCCGCCTCCACCCGCGGCGCGTCCGCCACGCTGGCTGTCTCGACCAGCATGTCTTCGGGCAGCGAGATCACCACCGGGCCGGGGCGGCCCTGCATGGCGACGTGGAACGCGCGCGCTACGATCTCCGGAATGCGCGCGGGATCGTGAATCTCCACCGCCCATTTGGCCACGGAGCCGAACACGGCCTGGAAATCCATTTCCTGAAACGCGCCGCGCCCCAGCATCGCGCGCTCCACCTGACCCACGAAGAGGATCAGCGGCACGGAATCGTGCTCCGCGATATGGATCGCATGGGCGGCGTTCATGGCGCCGGGCCCGCGCGTCACGAAGCAGATTCCCGGCCGGCCCGTCAGCCGCGCCGAGGCGTCCGCCATCATGCCCGCGCCCGCCTCCTGGCGGCACACCGTCACCTTGATGCTGGCGTCATGGAACGCGTCGAGGGCCGCCAGATAGGATTCGCCCGGCACGCAGAACACATGCTCCACCCCTTGCGCGACAAGCTGATCGACAAGGATTTGCCCGCCCGTGCGGGCGTTGGGCGTGGCGTTCGTCTGCGTCATGACGGCGTTTCCTGAATGCGTTGCGCGACACTACCGCAAGCGTCCCGGCATTTCGAGAGCGCAGGCCGTCCGGCCGGCGCTTCAGCCGCCCCAGTTCGGGTCGTCCAGCACGTCCTGCGTGTGCTGGCCCAGCCCCGGCGCAGGGCGGGGCGCGGCCAGCGGCGCGCCGTCCATCACGATGGCCGAGCGCAGGCCGGGCGTCGTCCCGCTCGCCGCCAGCGGGTTGTCGATGTCCATCCGCATGCCGCGCGCGACGACCTGCGGATCGCGGAACACCTCGCCCACATTGTTGATGGGGCCCGCCGGCACGCCCGCCGCGTCGAGCCGCGGCAGCAGGTCCGCGCGCCTGAAGCGCCGGAAGACGGGATGGAACGTCTCGTCGAAGACCGCGCGGTTGCGCACCCGGTCCTGGTTCAGCAGGAAGCGCGGGTCGCGGGCGAGCTCGGGGACGCCCAGCACGTCGCAGAGCTTGCGGTACTGGCCGTCGTTGCCGCTGGCGACGATGATGTCGCCGTCCGCGACGGGATAGACGTCGTAGGGCACGATGTTGGGATGGCTGTTGCCCATCCGGTGCGGCTCTTTGCCGGTCGTGAAATAGTTCAGCGCCTGATAGCCCAGGATCGCCACCTGCGCGTCCAGCAGCGCGCAATCGATGTACGCGCCCTCGCCGGTTTCCCGCTTGCGTAGCAGCGCGGCCTGGATGGCGTTGGCGGCGTAGAGCCCCGTGAACATGTCCACGATGGCGACGCCTGTCTTGGTCGGCGGCCCCTCCGCCTGCCCGCTCAGGTGCATGATGCCCCCCATGCCCTGCACGAGGAAGTCGTAGCCCGCGCGCGGCGCATAGGGCCCGTCCTGCCCGAATCCCGTGATGGAGCAATAGACCACGCCCGGATTGACGGCCTTCACGGCCTCGTAGTCGAGCCCGTATTTCGCCAGCCCGCCGACCTTGAAATTTTCGATGACGACGTCCGCGTGGGCGGCGAGCTTCAGCACGCGCGCGCGGCCTTCCTCAGTCTCGAAATCCGCCGTCACGCCGCGCTTGCCGCGATTGGTGGCGTGGAAATAAGCGGCGCCCAGCGTGCCCCCGTCGGCGGCCTCGATGAAGGGCGGCCCCCACTGCCGCGTATCGTCGCCCGCGCCCTCGCGCTCCACCTTCACCACGTCGGCGCCAAGGTCGGCGAGCAATTGCCCGCACCACGGGCCGGCGAGAATGCGCGCGAGCTCCAGCACGCGGACGTGGGCGAGGGGGGCGGGGCTCATGGCTTGCTCTGACTCCGCTTCCCGCTCTCGCCGCCTTCCCGGAGCGCGAAGCCGTCCGGAATCCAGGGGCGAGGGTGGAGCTGTTGCTCTGGACCCGGGCGCCGCGTCGCGGCCCCGGGGAAGTGGACTTCTAGAAAAACGCCTGCAAGCCCGTCTGCGCGCGGCCCAGGATGAGCGCGTGCACGTCGTGGGTGCCCTCGTAGGTGTTCACCGTCTCGAGGTTCTGGGCGTGGCGCATCACGTGGTATTCGCCGTGGATGCCGTTGCCGCCGTGCATGTCGCGGGCCATGCGGGCGACGTCCAGCGCCTTGCCGCAATTGTTGCGCTTGATGAGCGAGATCATCTCGGGCGCGGCCTGCCCCTCGTCGAACAGGCGCCCGACGCGCAGGGCGGCCTGCAGCCCCAGGGCGATCTCGGTTTGCATGTCGGCGAGTTTCTTCTGCACAAGCTGGGTGGCGGCGAGCGGGCGGCCGAACTGCTTGCGGTCGAGCGTGTACTGGCGCGCGCGGAGCCAGCAGTCCTCGGCGGCGCCCATCGTTCCCCACGCGATGCCGTAGCGGGCGCGGTTGAGGCAGCCGAAGGGGCCCTTCAGGCCCGACACGTTGGGCAGGATCTGGTCTTCGGACACCACCACGCCGTCCATCACGATCTCCCCCGTGATGGAGGTGCGCAGCGACAGCTTGCCTTCGATCTTGGGCGCCGACAGGCCCTTCATGCCCTTCTCGAGAATGAAGCCCTTGATGGCGCCGTTGTGCGCGTCCGATTTCGCCCAGACGATGAAGACGTCGGCGATCGGGGCGTTGGAAATCCACATCTTGGAGCCCGTGAGGCGGTAGCCGTCCGCCACCTTCTCGGCCCGGGTCTTCATGCCCGCCGGGTCCGAGCCCGCGTCGGGCTCTGTCAGGCCGAAACAGCCGATCCACTCGCCGCGCGCCAGCTTCGGCAGATATTTCTCGCGCTGCGCCTCGCTGCCGAAAGCGTAGATCGGGTGCATGACGAGGGAGGATTGCACGCTCAGCATGGAGCGGTAGCCCGAATCCACCCGCTCCACCTCCCGGGCGGTCAGCCCGTAGGCCACGTAGGACGCGCCCGCGCAGCCGTATTTCTCCGGCAGCGTCACGCCCAGCAGGCCGAGTTCCCCCATCTCGCGGAACAACGCCACGTCGGTCGTTTCGCGCGCATAGGCGTCCACGACCCGCGGCAGCAGCTTGTCCTGCGCGTAATCGCGCGCGCTCTGGGCGATCATGCGTTCGTCCTCGGTCAATTGCCGGTCGAACAGGAAAGGGTCGCTCCAGACGAATTCAGCCTTGTCGGAGGACGCGCTGGACGCGCTCGCGCCGGAGGAGGAAGCAGGAGCCTGGGACATGGGGCCTCGCGAGACGAAGAACGAGCTTGGGATTATGGCGGAAGCGCCCCGCTGGCAAGCGGGTTGGCGCTGGGAAGGCCCACCGGGGGGCGGCGGCGCTTCCGGTTCTGCGATGGCGCTTGAACCGGAAGCCCCGCTTCGTCATCTTGTACCCATGGCGATTTCAGATCATTCACGTGCGCGGCAGGGCGTTTCGGCGCTGGCGACGCTCAACGAGCGCTCGCGCGAAATTTTCCGGCAGGTGGTGGAAAGCTACCTGGCCACCGGGGAGCCCGTGGGATCGCGCCAGCTTTCGCGCATGCTGCCGATGACGCTGTCTCCCGCGTCGGTCCGCAACGTCATGCAGGACCTTGAGGAATCCGGGCTCATCTTCGCCCCGCACACCAGCGCCGGGCGACTGCCGACCGAGCTGGGCCTGCGCTTTTTCGTGGACGCCATGCTGGAGATCGGCGACCTCACCGGCGAAGAGCGCAGCCGCATCGAGACGCAGGTGAAGGCGGGCTCCGCCGGCCAGACCCTGGAGGGCCTGCTGACGGAAGCCTCCAGCATGCTCTCGGGCCTGTCGCGGGGCGCCGGGGTGGTGCTCACCTCCAAGGACAACGTGCGGCTGAAGCAGATCGAGTTCGTGCGGCTGGAGCCCGAGCGCGCGCTGGCGGTGCTGGTGGCGGAGAACGGCGGCATCGAAAACCGCATCCTGCCCATCCCGCGCGACCTGCCGCCCTCCGCGCTGGTGGAAGCTGGAAACTACCTCAACGCCCGCCTGCGGGGCCGGACGCTGGGCGAACTGCGGCAGGACATCGAGGCGTCCCGCTCCGCCGCCGAAACCGAACTGGACCAGCTCACCGCCCGCCTGGTGGACGCCGGGCTTGCGAGCTGGACCGGGCCCGAGGGCGAAAGCCAGCAGCTCATCGTGCGCGGACAGGCGAACCTGCTGGAGGACCTCAGGGCCGTGGAGGACCTGGAGCGCATCCGGCTCCTGTTCGCCGACCTCGAGACGAAGAAGGACGTGATCGACCTGTTGTCCCGCGCGGAGACCGGCGAGGGCGTGCGCATCTTCATCGGCTCGGAGAACAAGCTGTTCTCGCTGTCTGGCTCTTCGATGATCGCCGCCCCGTTCCGCGACAGCACCCAGAAGATCGTCGGCGTGGTGGGCGTCATCGGCCCCACGCGGCTCAACTACGCCCGCATCGTCCCCATGGTGGACTACACCGCGAAGGTCGTCTCGCGCCTCGTGCGCGGGGACGCGTAGGGCCTTCTGCGCGCCTTGCCACGCTGCGCTGAATCATGCTGAATGACGTCAACGAAAAGAGGCTGGCGCCATGAGCGCGGCCGAGGGAGGATGCGACATGGCTCTGCGAACCCGGGCGCTCAAACTGTTGGCCGCAGCCGGCGGGATTCTCGCCGCCACGGGCGCGATGGCGCAGACCGACGGCGGCTTCTTCAAGGGCAAGACGATCACGATCTTCGTCGGCTCCTCGGCGGGCGGCGGCTATGACACCTACGCGCGCCTGCTCTCGCGGCACATGCCCAAGCACCTTGAGGGCGCGCCCACCATCGTCATCTCCAACATGCCGGGTGCGGGCAGCAACGTCGCCGCCAATTACGTCTACAACGTCGCCCGCAAGGACGGCACGATGATCGGCGCGCTCTACGCGGGCGCACCGCTGGAGCCGCTGATCGGCACCGCGCCCGTGCAGCACGATCCCTCGAAGACGCAATACCTGGGCAGCGCCAACAACGACGTCTACGTCTGCATCGGCCGGCGGGACGCGGAGGTCCAGTCCTTCGACGACCTGCGCAAGAAGGAGTTCATCGTCGGCGCGCAGAACTCGTCCACCACCTCCGACTTTCCGCTCGTGCTGAACGCCGTGCTGGGCACGAAATTCAAACTGGTGCTGGGGTATCCGGGCAGCCGCGAGATCGGGCTCGCCATCGAGAAAAAGGAGGTCTTCGGCGCCTGCGGGTTCGCCTGGCCGTCCATCTCGGTCACCAATCCCGGCTGGTTCGGCGAGGGCGGCATCATGCAGGTGCTGTTCCAGACCCACCCCACGGGCCATGCGGAGCTGAACAAGCGGGGCGTGCCCAACGCCTACGACATGACTGCGAACGCCGAGGACAAGGCGTTGATCGACCTGTTCTTCAGCCAGATGGTGTTTGGACGCCCCTACGTGCTGCCGCCCGAGACGCCGCCGGAGCGCGTGGCGGTCCTGCGAAAGGCCTTCCTGGCGGCCCTGGCCGACCCGGAGCTGCTGGCGGAGGCCAAAAAGGCCAATCTCGAGGTCAATCCCGTCTCGGGGGACGACGTGCAGGCGCTGATCGCCAAAGTGTATTCGGCCCCCCCGCAGGTGGTGTCGCGCATCAAGAAGGCGCTTTCCTACACGCCCTGAGGGCAGGCGGGGGACCGGCCAAGCGCGGCTGCGGGCGCGGCGCCCCTTTCCCCGGGGCGCGCCCGCTGCTATCTCGGGTCCATGACCGCCCATTCCATCGACAACATCCGCAACTTCTCCATCGTCGCCCACATCGACCATGGCAAGTCGACGCTGGCCGACCGCCTCATCCAGACGACGGGCGGCATGGCCGCGCGGGACATGGTGGAGCAGGTGCTCGACTCGATGGACATCGAGCGCGAGCGGGGCATCACCATCAAGGCGCAGACCGTGCGCCTCGACTACACGGCCCAGGACGGCAAGACGTACATCCTCAACCTGATGGACACGCCCGGCCACGTCGACTTCGCCTATGAGGTGTCGCGTTCGCTGGCCGCCTGCGAGGGCTCCCTGCTGGTGGTGGACGCCTCCCAGGGCGTGGAGGCCCAGACGCTGGCCAACGTCTACCACGCGCTGGACGCGGGCCACGAGATCGTGCCCGTGCTCAACAAGGTGGACCTGCCGGCGGCCGAGCCGGACCGCATCAAGCAGCAGATCGAGGACGTGATCGGCCTCGACGCGTCGAACGCGGTGCCGATCTCCGCCAAGACCGGCCTCAACATTGAAGCCGTGCTGGAGGCCATCGTCACCCGCCTCCCGCCCCCCAAGGGCGACGAAACCGCGCCGCTGAAGGCCCTGCTGGTCGATTCCTGGTACGATGCGTACCTGGGCGTGGTCGTGCTCGTGCGCGTCATCGACGGCGAGATGAAGAAGGGCCAGAAGATCGTCATGATGGGCACGGACGCCCATTACGAGGTCGACCGCATCGGCGTCTTCCGCCCCAAGATGCAGGACGTGGCGCGCCTTGGCCCCGGCGAGGTCGGGTTCATCACAGCGCAGATCAAGCAGGTGGCCGACACCCGGGTGGGCGACACCATCACGGAGGACAGGCGCCGTTGCGCGGCGGCGCTGACGGGCTTCAAGCCTGCCCAGCCGGTGGTGTTCTGCGGCCTCTTCCCGGTGGACGCGGCCGAGTTCGACGACCTGCGCGCCGCCATGGGCAAGCTGCGGCTCAACGACGCCAGCTTCACCTTCGAAATGGAATCCTCCGCCGCGCTGGGCTTCGGCTTCCGCTGCGGGTTCCTGGGGCTGCTGCATCTGGAGATCATCCAGGAGCGCCTGCACCGCGAGTTCAACCTTGATCTCATCGCCACCGCGCCCTCGGTCGTCTACCGCATCGCGCTGACCAGCGGCGAGACGATCGAGCTGCACAATCCGGCCGATCTGCCGGACGTGATGAAGATCAAGGAGATCGAGGAGCCGTGGATCAAGGCCACGATCCTGACGCCGGACGAATACCTCGGCTCGGTGCTCAAGCTCTGCCAGGACCGGCGCGGCGTGCAGGTGGACCTCAACTACGTCGGCAAGCGCGCCATGGTGGTCTACGAACTGCCGCTCAACGAGGTGGTGTTCGACTTCTACGACCGGCTGAAGTCCATCTCGAAGGGCTACGCCAGCTTCGATTACAACATCACCGGCTACAAGGCGGGCGACCTCGTGAAGATGTCGATCCTCGTCAACGCCGAACCTGTGGACGCTCTCTCCATGCTGGTGCATCGCGGCCGCGCGGAGATGCGCGGGCGGGCCATGGTGGAGAAGCTGAAGGACCTCATCCCGCCCCACATGTTCCAGATCCCCATCCAGGCGGCCATCGGCGGCAAGATCATCGCCCGCGAAACGGTGCGCGCCCTGCGCAAGGACGTGACCGCCAAGTGCTACGGCGGCGACGTGACCCGCAAGCGCAAGCTGCTGGAGAAGCAGAAAGAGGGCAAGAAGCGCATGCGCCAGTTCGGCAAGGTGGAGATTCCCCAGGAAGCCTTCATCGCCGCCCTGAAGATGGACGGCTGACGCGGCGGGGCGCGCGAGCCAAACGCCCGCCGCCCGGTCGCGCCTCGTTTCGCTTGCCGTTAGCGGCGCCATCGCCCATCCTTTGCGTGGAAACGCAAAGGAACCTCCCATGCTCGTCACCCGCCTCGGCGAAAAGCCCACCGTTCGCGCCGCCGCCAGCTATTTCACCGGCACGGTGCACCAGGACCCCATCATCGAAGCGCCGCTCCCGGCCAACCTGCGGGCCGTGCGGGTGACGTTCGAGCCCGGCGCGCGCACGGCGTGGCACACGCATCCGCTGGGGCAGACCCTCTACATCACCTCCGGCGTCGGCCTCGTGCAGCGCGAGGGCGGGCCCGTGACGGTGGTGCGGCCGGGGGACGTGGTGTTCTTCGAACCGGGCGAGCGGCATTGGCACGGCGCGTCGCCCACCATGGGCATGGTGCACATCGCCATGCAGGAGGCCAAGGACGGCAAGCATGTCGACTGGGCCGAGCACGTCACGGACGCGCAATATTCGGCGGCCCCGCAGGCCTGAAGGCCGCTTTGCGAAAGCTCAGCCGCGCGCTAGACACGTCACGAAATCAAACGGGAGGACGACATGAGGCTGCACCTCGCAGGGGCGCTGGGCGCACTGGTGATCGGCGCGCTGGCCGCGGGCGCCGCGCACGCCCAAGGCGCCTGGCCGAGCCGCGCCGTCAAGTTCATCACCCCGCAGCCGCCCGGCACCGGCATCGACATCGCCTGCCGGATGTTCGGCGAGCGGCTGGCGCAGAAGTGGGGGCAGGGCGTCGTCATCGAGAACCGCCCGGGCGGCGACGGGGTCGTGGGCGTCTCGGCCTTCGTGAACGCGGGCGACGACCACACGCTCCTGTGCTCCTTCGGCGGCCCCATCACCATCACGCCGTACGCCAGCGCGACCAAACTGCCCTATGATCCCACCGCGGACCTCAAGCCCATCTCGTCCTTCGTGGACTTCGTGCAGGCCTTCGCGGTGTCGAGCGCCGCCGGGGTCGACTCCCTTGAGGCGCTGGCCAGGAAGGCGCGCGCCGAGCCCGGCAAGCTGAACTGGAGCGCCACCCAGGGCCTGCCGCTGCTGCTGCTGGGCAGCTACATGCGCTCTGCCGGGCTGGAGGTCTCGTACGTGCCGTATTCCACCCTGGCCCCCGCGCTGCAGGACCTCGGCCAGGGCCGGATCCAGGCCTACGCCACGTCCTACACCAGCCTCGTGCCGGTGCTGGAATCGAACCAGGCCAGGATCGTCGCGGTGCTCAACCGCGATCGCGCGCCGCAATTGCCCGGGGTGCCCACCGCGGCCGAACTCGGCCTGCCGGAGCTGACCGTGGTCAGCTTCACGGGCCTGTTCGGCAACCGCAACATGCCGGACGCGCTGCGGGCGCGCATTTCGCAGGAGGTGCAAGCCATCGGCAAGGAACCCGACATGGCGCCCAAGCTTGAAAAGATGGGCATCACGGTGCGCACCAGCACCCCCGACGAGTTCGCCCAGATGATCGCCCAGCAGACGCAGACCGTGCAGACGATCCTGAAGGCCACGGGCGGAGCGCCGTCCGCCAAGTAGCAGGAGCGCGCCATGCCGCAGCAAACGCCCGGGACGCCTCAGGAGCCGCAATTCCCGCTGCCTGAGGGCTATGACGGGATCGCGGAGGCCAAGCGCCTCCTGCGCGTCATCCGGGCCGGCTCTCTCGCCACCCTCGCGCCGGACGGCTTTCCGTTCGCCTCGCTGGTCAACGTGGCGAGCGACGCGGACGGCGCGCCGCTCCTCCTCCTGTCCGGGCTGTCTGGCCACACGCGCCATCTTGCGGCGGACGCGCGCGCCTCCCTTCTGCTGGCGGAGGCCGGCAAGGGCGACCCGCTCGCCCACCCGCGACTGACGCTGGTGGGGCGGGCGGCGCGCATCGAGGACGAGGGCGAGCGCGACCGCGCGCGGTCGCGGTTCCTCGCCCGCCACCCCAAGTCCGGCCTCTATGCGGACTTCGGGGATTTCGCCTTCTGGCGATTCGCGCCCCTGCGGGCCCACCTGAACGGCGGGTTCGCCCGGGCGGCGACATTTGATCCAGCGCAAATTCTGACCGACGTGTCCGGGGCCGGGGCCCTCATGGGGGCCGAGGCCGCTGCATTGCAGCATATGAACGGGGACCATCCCGAGACTGTGCGGCTCTACGCTGTCCGGCTGTGCGGCGAACCGGACGCGAAATGGCGGCTAACCGGCGTCGATCCTGAAGGAATTGATCTTGCCGCCGGAGACCGCGCCGCCCGCCTGCCGTTTAAGGAACGGGTGGGGGACGCTGAGGGTTTGCACCGGACGCTGCAGGCGCTTGCGCATGCCGCGCGTGCGAAATAGGCCTCTCGCGCAGGAGAAGGATGCCGCATCGCAGCAATTTTCTTTCTGCAAATGTTAACGGCGCGGGCGTGATAACGTCAGCGCCGCTTGCCCTAAGGCGCTACGGGGACTAAACAGCGCGCCAGATTTGCGAGCGACCAGGCGCGGCGAGAGATCGCGCTGCGGGCGGGCCCAAGGTTTCGGAGACTCACGGCATGAAACAGTCAGGCATCTGGAATACGACGCACGGCATCGACAAACAGGGCCTCGCGACGACGGGTAACGTCGCCTACAACCTTGAAGCTCCGATGCTCTATGAAGAGTCCATCCGCCGCGGCGAAGCGGTGGTGATGCCCGGCGGGCCGATCAACGCCGAGACGGGCGTCCACACCGGCCGCTCCCCGAAGGACAAGTTCACCGTCCGCGACGGCCTGACCGAGAACAAGGTCTGGTGGGGCAACAACAACGCCATGTCGCCGGCGCAGTTCGACGTCCTGTACGACGACTTCAAGGCCCACATGGCCGGCATGGACCTGTTCGCGCAGGACCTGTACGGCGGCGCCGACCCGGCCTTCCGGGTCAAGACGCGCGTCGTCACCGAGTTCGCCTGGCACTCGCTGTTCATCCGCAACCTGCTCATCCGTCCCGAGCGTTCGGACCTCGCGGCTTTCGTGCCCGAACTGACGATCATCGACCTGCCCTCGTTCAAGGCCGATCCCAAGCGCCATGGTTGCCGCTCCGAGACGGTCGTGGCCCTCGACTTCTCCCGCAAGCTGGTTCTCATCGGCGGCACCAACTACGCCGGCGAAATGAAGAAGTCCGTGTTCACGTGGCTGAACTGGACCCTGCCGAACGCCAACGCCCTGCCCATGCACTGCTCGGCCAACATCGGCGACGGCGGCGACACGGCGATCTTCTTCGGCCTGTCGGGCACCGGCAAGACGACCCTCTCGCAGGACCCGGACCGCATCCTCATCGGCGACGACGAGCACGGCTGGTCGCGGGACGGCGTGTTCAACTTCGAGGGCGGCTGCTACGCGAAGGCCATCCGCCTCTCGCGCGAGGCCGAGCCCGAGATCTACTCTACCACCGAGCGCTTCGGCACCGTGATGGAGAACGTGGTGTTCGATCCGGTCACGCGCATTCCTGATTTCGACAGCGAAGAGAAGACCGAGAACACCCGCATCGCCTATCCGCTCGACTTCATCGCCAATGCGTCGGCGACGGGCCGGGGCGGGCACCCCAAGAACATCATCATGCTGACGTGCGACGCGTTCGGCGTGCTGCCCCCGATCGCCAAGCTCGATCCCGCGCAGGCGATGTACCACTTCCTCTCGGGCTACACCGCCAAGGTGGCGGGCACCGAGAAGGGCGTCACGGGGCCGGAAGCCACGTTCTCCACGTGCTTTGGCCATCCCTTCCTGCCGCTGCATCCCTCCATCTACGGCAACCTGCTGCGCGAGCTCATCGCCAAGCACTCCGTGGATTGCTGGCTGGTCAACACCGGCTGGACCGGCGGCAAGGAAGGCGTCGGCCGCCGCATGCCGATCCGCGTCACGCGCCGCCTGCTCACCGCCGCCCTCGACGGCTCGCTGAACAAGGCGACGTTCCGCACGGACCCCTATTTCGGCCTCGCGGTTCCGACCTCGGTGCCGGGCGTCGAGCCGCATATCCTCGAGCCGGTGAAGACCTGGACCTCCAAGTCCGAGTTCGCCGCCACCGCCAAGCACCTTGTGGAGATGTTCCGCAAGAACTTCGTGGCGTTCGAGAGCCATGTGGACGAGAAGGTGCGCGAAGCCGCGCCCGTCATGCGCATCGCGGCCGAATAAACGTTCGGCGCGCAACGATCAAAAGCCCCTCTCCGGAGGGGCTTTTTTTATACGCTCCGCTGGGCGTGCGCGTCAGAAGAACAGGAAGGTCAGCAGGAGGAAGGTGGGGATCAGCACGGCGCCCGACCACAGCATGTAGCCAAAGAAGCTCGGCATGTTGACGCCCGCCGAGCGCGCGATGGCGTAGACCATGAAGTTGGGCGCGTTGCCGATGTAGGTGTTGGCGCCCATGTAGACGGCGCCCAGCGAGATCGCCGCGAGGGTCTGCGCCAGCGGTCCCATGAGCTTTGCGGGATCGCCGCCCGCCAGTTCGAAGAACACCAGGTAGGTCGGCGCGTTGTCGAGGAAGGACGAGAGCGCGCCCGTCAGCCAGAAATAGGCTGCGTTGCGCGGCGACCCGTCCGGGTTGGCGACCAGCGCGACGAGCGCCGCGAACGGCCCCTCGCGTCCCGCCTGGAGCATGGCCAGCACGGGAATGATGCAGGCGAAAATGCCCGCGAACAGCTTGGCGACCTCCACGATGGGCCCCCATTCGAACCCGTTGGCCTTGCGGTCTTCGTCGTTCGTCAGCCGCATCGAGGCGATCGCCACGGCGATCATGGTCAGTTCGCGCAGCACGTTCTGCAATTCGATCCGGGTTCCCAGCAGCGTCACGCCGATCCCGGGCTTCCAGGTGGCGCTCATCAGGATGGCGGCGATGACGACGCCAATGAGCGCGAAATTGACGAGGCCCGTCACGCGCAGCGGCGAGTCCGGCGTGGGGTCGCGCACCCGGTCGCTTTCGTGGCGCTGCATGTAGGTGTCGAGCGCGAAGAACACGCCGAGCAGGATGAGGGCCGTGAGCAGCGTCTCCTTCCAGAGGAATTGCGTCGTCCAGAAGAAGTCCACGCCGCGCAGGAAGCCCAGGAACAGCGGCGGATCGCCCAGCGGCGTCAGCGCGCCGCCGACGTTCGCCACGAGAAAGATGAAGAACACCACCACATGGGCGTTGTGCCGGCGGTCGTCGTTGGCCCGCAGCAGCGGGCGGACGAACACCATGGCGGCCCCGGTGGTGCCGATGACGCTGGAGCACGCCGTGCCCACCGCCAGCAGCCCTGTGTTGGCCAGCGGGGAATCATGCAGGTTGCCCCGCACCACGATGCCGCCCGCCGCGGTGAACAGCGCCAGCAGCAGCAGGATGAAGGGCGCGTACTCGAGGGCGGCCGCATGGAACAGCGCCTCCGCGGCGGCGCCGACGCCGTACAGGCCCGCCATGGGGACGAGGGCCAGCAGGCTCCAGAAGGCCGCCACCTTGCCGAAGTGATGATGCCAGAAGTTCGGCGCAAGCAGCGGGAACAGCGCGATGGACAGGAGCACGCCCGCGAAGGGGAGCGCCAGAAGGGGCGACATGCGCGCCCCGTCAAGGCCCGCCGCCAGCGCCGGAGTGGCCGACCCGCCCGCCAGCAGCAGGACGCACGCGATGGCCGCGACAGCTTTGGCCGGCCTGAGTTCACCAAGGTTCATTGCGCGTCCCCCGTTGGGCTGCGGCGCTCCGCATGCGCGATCGACGCATCCTCAGCCGATGAAGATCAGCGTGACGAGCGCGAACAGCGGCAGGAGAATCGCCCCTGACCACAACATGTATCCGAAGAAGCTGGGCATCTCGACCCCGGCGCGGCGCGCGATGGCGTAGACCATGAAGTTGGGAGCGTTGCCGATGTAGGTGTTGGCGCCCATGAACACCGCCCCCATGGAGATGGCCGCCAGCGTCGACGCGAGGCTGGTCATGAGCTTGCCGGCGTCGCCCCCGGCCATCTCGAAGAACACCAGATAGGTCGGCGCATTGTCGAGGAACGACGAGAGCACGCCGGTCATCCAGAAATACGCGGCTTCGTTGGGCCGCCCGTCCGCCCCGGTCACCAGGGCGATGAGCGGCGCGAACGGCCCCTGCGCGCCCGCCTTCAGCATGGCCAGCACGGGGATGATGCAGACGAAGATGCCGGCGAACAGGCGGGCCACCTCCAGCACCGGCTCCCACTCGAAGCCGTTCGCCTCGCGCGTCTTGGGGGAGGTGAGCGCCAGCGACGCGAGCCCAACGCCGATCATCACGCATTCGCGCACGATGTTCTGCAACGGCAGCGGCGTGCCGAGAACGACGAACACGGTTTGCGACTTCCACAATCCGCTGAGAACGATCGCCCCGACGGCGACTCCGATCAGCGCGACGTTGACCAGCCCCGTCACCCGCACCGGCTCGTCCGGAGTCGGATCAGGCGCGATCACGCCCTCCCGGCGGTACAGCCAGGTGTCCAGCGCGAAGAAGACGGCCAGCAGCGCCACGACGCAGAACAGCGTCTGCTTCCAGAGGTTCGCGGCCGTCCAGAAGAAGTCGACGCCAAGCAGGAAGCCGAGGAACAGCGGCGGGTCGCCGATGGGCGTCAGCGAGCCGCCGATGTTGGCGACCAGGAAGATGAAGAAGACCACCACGTGCACGTTGTGGCGCCGGTCGTCGTTGGCCCGCAGCAGCGGCCGGATCAGCACCATGGAGGCGCCCGTCGTGCCGATGACGCTGGCCGCTCCTGCGCCAAGCGCCAGGAGGCCGGTGTTCACCGCCGGCGAGCCATGCAGGTTGCCCTGAAGCGCCAGCCCGCCCGCCGTGGTGAAGAGCGCGAAGATCATCAGGATGAAGGGCAGGTATTCCAGCGCTACGGTGTGGAACACCGCGCCCGCCGTGGCGGCGCTTCCCTGCGCGGCCAGCATGGAGGCGAGCGCCAGCGCGGCCCAGGCGGCCGCGACCTTGCCGTAATGCCGATGCCAGAAGTCCGGCGCGAGGAGCGGCAGCAGCGCGATCGACAGCAGCACGCCCGCGAACGGCAGCGCCATGAGGGGCGACATGGACGCGCCCTCAAGTTCGGCCGCCCGCGCGGGTCCGGCCGCGCACGCCAGAGCGGATGCGGCGACGGCGGCGCGCGCGAGGGTGCGCCTGAGGTCGGCGTGCAGGGCCATCGTCGCTTCCCGTCGCAAGAGCGGCCCGCGTTAACGTTCCGTTCACCATGAGGTCTCCATTCTACGTAGCGCGCGGGACGCAGCGCGCGCAACCGCCAGATCTTACCCCCGTGAAACCATCATGTGCCGCTGGATAGCCTACAAGGGTCACCCGATCTTCCTGGAGACGCTCGTGGCCGCGCCCGAGCGCTCGCTGATCGCGCAATCGCTGCACGCCAGCGAAGCTCCCTCGCCCATCAACGGCGACGGATTTGGCCTGGGCTGGTACGGCGAGCGGCCCGAGCCCGGTCACTATCGTGAACTGCGCCCTGCGTGGTCGGACGAGAACCTGCGCTCCATCTGCGCGCAGGTGCGCTCCGGCCTGTTCTTCGCCCATGTGCGCGCCGCCACCGGCGCCCCGAGCACCCGGTCCAATTGCCATCCTTTCGTCCATGGCCGTCGCATGTTCATGCACAACGGGCAGGTGGGCGGGTTCGCGCATGTGAAGCGGCGCATCGAGGCGCTGATCCCCGACGAGCACTACGGCGGCCGCATGGGCGGCACGGATTCCGAGGCCATTTTCCTGGCGGCGTTCGGCGCGGGCCTCGCTCACGAACCCATCGCCGCCATGGCGTGCACGCTGAAGCGGGTGGGGGCCGTCATGCAGGACGCAGGCGTCGCGGAGCCGCTGCGCTTCACGTCCGCGCTGACGGACGGCGAAACCCTCTGGGCCTTCCGCTGGGCCTCCGACGGGCAGGCCCCCTCGCTCTACTATCGCACCACGGGCGACGCGCTCGTGGTCGTCTCCGAGCCGCTGGACGGCGAGCAGGGGTGCTGGCGCGAAGTCCCGCAGGGCTGCGCCCTCGTGGCCGCGCCCGGCAGGGCGCTGGAGGTGCGCTGCATGAACGCCGCCATCCGGCAGGCCGCCTAGAAGCTCTTGCGGGAGCCTGCAAAATCCGCCGCCCTGCTTTGACAAGCCCGCGCGCGGCGCCGATAGTCCGCCGGACTTGGAGACTAGGGCGATGCGCAAAACCTGGCTGAACGGCCTTCGCGGACTGCTGTGCGCAGGCGCGCTGGCGCCCGCCGTCCCGGCGCTCGCGCAGGATGGCGTGGCGGATTTCTATCGCGGCAAGTCCATCACGTTCATCGTCGGCGCGGCGCCCGGCGCGGCCTATGACCTGATCGCCCGGCCGCTGGCCGCGCACATGACCCGCCACATCCCCGGCGAGCCCGCCATCGTGGTGCAGAACATGCCGGGCGCCGGCAGCCTCATCATGATCAACCACCTGTACAACCGGGCCCCGCGCGACGGAACCGCCATGGGCCTGCCGCTCAACGGCGTGCTGCTGGAGCAGCGTCTCAAGCTCTACGAGCAGGGCGGCGGCGCGGTGCGGTTCGATCTGGGCAAGATGTCCTGGGTCGGCAGCCCTTCGGAACAGCCGCAGGTCTTGTGGACATGGCGCACGGCGCCCTTCGCGAGCTTCGAGGACATGCGCGAGCGCGAAATCCTGCTGGGCGCGACGTCGCCCACCGCGGACAATTTCCTCACCCCCCTGCTGGCGCAGCGCCTGCTGGGCGCGAAGGTGAAAATGGTTTCCGGCTACAAGGCCGTGAACGACATTTTCCTCGCCGCCGAGCGCGGGGAGATCCACGGCAATTCGACGCCCCTGTCGAGCATCCTGCTGGGCAAGCCCGACGAATTCCGCGAGGGCAAGATCCGCGTCCTCGCCCAGTTCGGCGAACGCCGGCTGAAGGAGATTCCCGACGCTCCGACGGGCATGGAGCTCGCGAAGGACGACGAGGCCCGCAAGCTGCTGGAGTTCTGGGCCCTCAAGTTCCGCGCCGCCTACCCGATCGCGCTGCCGCCCGACGTGCCGCGCGCCCGCGTCGAGGCGCTCCAATCGGCCTTTGACGCGACCATGAAGGACCCGGAGTTCACCGGCCTCGCCGCCCGCATGGGGCTGGATCTGTCGCCCACCAGCGGCAAGGACATCGAAGGCATCATCGCCCGCATCGACGCGGTGGACGACGCCCTCGTGGCGAAGATGCGCAAGGCCATCGAGCCGTAGGCCGAGGCGCCCTCCGCTTCCCCGGACGGGCATGGCCGGGTCAGGGGCCCGCTAGTGCGCCTCGTCCCAGTTCTTCGCCGCCTTCGCGTCCACCTGCAGCGGCACGCTCAGGAGCGCGGCCGGGTGGGGGGCGTCGACCATGACGCGGCGCGCCACCCTGATGGTGTCCTCCACCTGGTGCTCGGGCGCTTCGAACACGAGTTCGTCGTGCACCTGCAACAGCATCTGCGCATCGAGCCTTGCGGCGGCCAGCGCGGAATCCATGCGCGTCATCGCGCGGCGGATGATGTCGGCGGCCGAGCCCTGGATGGGCGCGTTGATCGCCGCGCGCTCGTTGAAGGCGCGTTCGCTGGGGTTGGAGGAGGCGATGCGCGGGTAGTGGCACTTGCGGCCGAAGATCGTGGTCACGTAGCCCTGCTCGCGGCAGGTTTTCTTCGTCGCGTCCATGTAGTCGCGGATTCCCGGGAAGCGCTCGAAATACTTCTTGATGTAAGCGCCCGCCTCCTCGCGCCCGATGCCAAGCTGGTTGGCGAGGCCGAACGCCGAGATGCCGTAGATGATGCCGAAGTTGATCGCCTTGGCGCGGCGGCGCACTTCGGCGGGCATGTCCTTCACGGGCACGCCGAACATCTCGGACGCCGTCATCGCGTGAATGTCGAGCCCTTCCGCGAAGGCCTGCTTGAGTTGCGGGATGTCGGCCATGTGGGCCAGCACGCGCAGCTCGATCTGCGAATAGTCGGCGGACAGCAGGAGATGGCCCGGGGTCGCCACGAAGGCCGTGCGGATCTTGCGTCCCGCCTCGTTGCGCACGGGGATGTTCTGCAGGTTGGGCTCCGACGACGACAGCCGGCCCGTGGTGGTGGCGGCCAGCGAGAAGCACGTGTGCACGCGCTGCGTGGACTTGTTCACATAGGTCGGCAGGGCGTCCGTGTAGGTGGACTTCAGCTTTTGCAGCGAACGCCACTCAAGGATGCGCGCGGGCAGTTCGTGGCCCTGCTCGGCCAGTTCGTCCAGCACGCTCGCGGTGGTGGACCATGCGCCCGTGGCGGTCTTCTTGCCGCCCGGCAGGCCCATCTTGCCAAACAGCATGTCGCCCAACTGCTTGGGCGAGCCGGGGTTGAAGGGCTCGCCGACGATCTCCTGGATTTCCGCCTCCAGCCGCGCCATGCCCTGCGCGAACTCGCCCGAGAGCCGCGAGAGAATCTGCCTGTCTATGGAGACGCCGCGCCGCTCCATGCGCGCCAGCACGTCCACGAGGGGGCGCTCGAGCGTTTCGTACACGCTCGTCACGCCCTCGGCCGCCAGGCGCGGCTTCAGGACGCGCCACAGGCGCAGCGTCACGTCGGCGTCCTCGGCGGAATATTCGGCCGCCTTGTCGATGGGCACGCGCGCGAAGCCGATGAAGCTCTTGCCCGTGCCGGCCACTTCGCCGAACTGGATCGGCTTGTGCCCCAGCCACTTCTGAGACAGCTCGTCCATGCCGTGGCCGTTGCGGCCCGCGTCCAGCACGTAGGACATCAGCATGGTGTCGTCGATGGGCGACACCTCCACGCCCGCCTCGCGCAGGATCTCGAGGTCGTACTTCATGTTCTGGGCGACCTTCAGGACGCCCGGGTTCTCCAGGAGCGGCTTGAGTTTCGCCAGCACCGTGTCGCGCGGCAACTGGCCCTCCGCCAGCCCGCCGCCGCTGAACAGGTCGTCCTGAGCGCCTTCCTTGCAATGGCGGATCGGGATGTAGCAGGCCCGCCCCGGCGCAGTCGCCATGGAGAGTCCGACAAGGTCGGCCTCGAAGGCGTCCAGCGAAGACGTCTCGGTGTCCACGCACACAAGCCCGGTGTCGAACGCCTCCGCGATCCACCGGTCGAGGGCCTCCTCGGTGTTGACGATTTCATAGGCTGAGCGGTCCACCTTCTCGGCTTGCGCGAGCCCGCCGCGATGGGCCGCCAGCGCTGCGGGCGAGAACTCGCCCGCGGGCGCGGCCGCGCCGCCCCCCGAGCCGGGTCCCGCGGGTCTGGCGCCGGGACCCTCCGGTTGCTG
>JAQGJX010000129.1 GCA_028290405.1 Hyphomicrobiales bacterium | reverse complement strand
TGGCGCTGTCGGGCATTCCGTTCGCCATCGCGGGCGGCGTGCTGGGGCTCTATGTGGCGGGGCTGAACGCCAGCGTGTCGGCCGCCGTGGGGTTCATCTCGCTGTTCGGCGTGTCGTGCATGGACGGTATCCTGCTCGTCTCCACCATTCGAAAGAACCTCGAGGAAGGCTACGGGTCGGACGAGGCCGTGCTTCACGCCGGGGAGGCGCGCATGCGCCAGATATTCATGACGGGCCTCACGGCCTGCATCGGCCTCGTGCCGGCGGCGATCTCCACCGGCATCGGCTCGCAGGTGCAGCAGCCGCTGGCCTGCGTCATCGTCGGCGGCATGTTGCTGTCGCCCATTTGCAGCCTGCTGGTGATCCCCGCCATGGCGCGGGTCTTCATGCCCTACGTGCCGTCCACCTGGGTGCATCCGGCGCCCGCCCCGGCTGAATGAAAAAGAGGAGCCTGCGGGCTCCTCTTTGCGTTCGGGCCGGGCGCTTGGCCCTCAGAAGATGTGGACGAGGTTGGGGGCGAACAGTCCCAGCGCCGTGAAGCCGACGCCCACGAGGCCGAGCGCGCCCGCCACCCAGGCGAGCAGCGCCACGCTGGTGATGACGGCCGCCGAGGCCAGCACGATGCCGATCTGGAACGCCGCCGAGCCGAACTCGTACTGATGGTAGCGCGCCATCGCCAGGTCCCGCTTGTCCTCGGACTGCTTGGCGCGGGCGGCGAGCTCCTTGCGGCCCTCCTGGGTTTCCGGCTCGCTCTCCCAGCGGGCGATGGTCGCCTTCCACGTGTCGAGCTGCCGGGCGGCGCCTTCGCCCCGGGTGGGGGAGGCGGCGTCGAGGCTCGCGAGCTCGCCCGCCGTGCGCAGGCTCGTCTGCCGGATGGTCTTGGCCTGGAAGAACGACCAGAGGTTGGAGGCCTCCACGTTGTAGGACAGCGCGCTGGTCTGCGCTCCCTTGCCGAGCGTTTCCGAAATGGCGAGGAAAAGCGCCATCACGGAGATCAGCAGGGCTATTTTCTTGTTCGATGGGTCCGCGTGGCCGTGTCCGCCAGACATTGACGTCTCTCCCCTTTTGGCGATTCGTCTGCCATCCATAAGCCATTGCGCGCGTCGGAGCGAGGCCGTGGAGCCGTGGCCGGCTGGGCTCGCCGCATTGCGCACCGGCGCGCGCGCCGATAAACCCGAACAAGCTGGTTGGACACGCGCGCTGGCGCGCCTTTCTGGAGATCGACCTTGAAAACCGCGCTGGCGTGCTTCGTCGCCCTTCTGCTGTGCACCGGCGCCGTCCGCGCCAACGAGAGCGCGTCGACGCTCGATGTCGACACCGAGCACCTGTTCGGCTTCACGGAAGGGACCGACCTTGGCGAGAAGGGGGAGGTCGAGCTTGAGCTGGGGGCGTTCTGGCGCAACGGCGCGCGCGCGGGCCGCTACAACGCCGTCACGGGGTCGGCGGAACTGAAGGCCAGCCTCAGCGACAACCTGCGCGTCGCCCCCGGGGTGTTCTTCTCGCGCCACGCGATCAGCTCCGTTCCGGGCCTGCCCAACGTGAATTCCGCCGGGCTTGAAGGCGTCTCGCTCGAATTGAAATACCGCGTCCTCGACCGGACCAAATCGCCGTTCGGCCTGACGTTCGCCGTCATCCCCGCCTTCGCGCGGCTGGACGAACGCGAGGGTGCGCGCACCCGCGACGCGGGCGTCGCCTTCCTGATGGCGGTCGATCGCGAGCTGGTCGAGAACCGGCTCTACGCGGCCGCGAATCTCGTCTACGAGCCGTCCGTGAGCCGTACGCCGGGCTCGCCGGACGGGTGGCGCGCAAGCTCGGCCGCGAGCGCCTCGGCGGCGCTGTCGGCCCGCGTGGCGGGACAGTTTTATCTGGGCGGCGAGGTCCGCTACCAGTACGCGGCGAACGGCGCGTTCTTCAACGGCGGAGCCGGCCACGGCCTGTTCGTCGGGCCCACGCTGTTCGCGCGCCTGTCGCCCAAGCTGTTCGTCGCCGCAGGCTGGAACCGGCAGGTTTCAGGGCGCGCCGAAGGCGTTCCGGGCCGCCTCGACCTCGACAACTTCTCGCGCAACGAAGCGCGCCTGCGCGTCGGCTACGCGTTCTAGCGCCCCGGGCGATGTAAGGCGCATCGGCGCCGTCGCGGTGCGCAAGTGCGCAAACGCGCTCGAGGGCTCTGGAAACCCCCGGCCGAAATGGGGTAAGGGCAGGCGTCCGCAAAAGTCCAATTTCCACAAGCGGCGGCGGAGCGCAGCGATGGCCAGCAAACTCGACCAGCTCAAGACCATGACGACCATCGTCGCCGACACGGGCGACATGGAGTCGATCCGCGCGTTCCAGCCGACGGATTGCACCACGAATCCCACGCTCATCCTCAAGGCGGCGCAGATGCCCGCCTACGCCCACCTGGTGGACGAGGCCATCGCGTGGGGCGTGAGCCGCCGCAAGGTGACGAGCGAAGTGTGCGACCGGCTTGCGGTGAACTTCGGCGCCGAACTCAGCGCCATCGTGCCCGGCCGCGTCTCCACCGAAGTGGACGCCGACCTGTCGTTCGACGTGGACGCCATGGTGGCCAAGGGCCGCCAGTACATCGCCGATTACGAGAGCCGGGGCGTGGGCCGCGAGCGCGTCCTCATCAAGCTCGCCTCCACCTGGGAGGGCGTGCGCGCCGCGGAGGTTTTGCAGCGCGAGGGCGTCGACTGCAACATGACGCTCATCTTCAGCCTCGCGCAGGCGGCGGCCTGCGCGGACGCCGGCGCCTTCCTGATTTCCCCCTTCGTGGGCCGCATCCTCGACTGGCACGTGAAGAACGAAGGCAAGACCTACACGCCCGACACGGATCCGGGCGTTCTGTCGGTCCACGCCATCTACGCCTATTACAAGATGCACGGCGTCAGCACGGTGGTGATGGGCGCTTCGTTCCGCAACATCGGCGAGATCGAGGCGCTGGCGGGTTGCGACCGCCTGACGATTTCCCCGCAATTGCTGGACGAGTTGCTGAAGTCCGACGGTCCGTTGCCGCGCCGCCTGAGCCCCGAGAACCTTCCGAAGGACACGCCCGCCCGCATGGCCCTCGACGAGAAGACGTTCCGCTACCTGCTGAACGAGGACGCGATGGCGACCGAGAAGCTCGCCGAGGGCATCCGCCTCTTCGCGCGCGATCTGCGCAGCCTGCGCGAGATGGTCTCCCGCCGCCTGGAAAGCGCGGAAGTGAAGGCGATCTAGCGCCCGCCGCATTTCCGCCTTTACGTAATGCAAATGGTTACTCGACCTGTCAGGGTGAGCAACCATGCTGGACGCCGTACGAAACCTGTCTCCCGCCTCCCCCGACCGCCCCGCGCGGACGCTGTCGTTCGCCCTGTTGCCCTTGGGCCTCGTGGCGTCGAGCATCGCGGTGCTCGCCATCGGGATGAGCGTCGTGGAGCCGCGCGGCAAGGCCGTCGAGGCGCCTGCGCCGGCGGCCGAATCGGTCAGCGTGCAGGAGGCCTCCGCCAGCGAGGAAGCCGCCGCCGCCGCCCTGGTGGCCCTTGCGCTCGGCAAGGTCGCTCCCGCCCGCAGCGAAGCCGAGATCGCCGACGCCGAGCGCCGCGCCGCCGCCGCTGAACGGCCGCAAGGCGCGACTCAGGCCGGGCCTCAACGGGCCAAAGCCGTCGCGAGCGCCCCCAAGGCTGAGCCGCCGCGCCGCGAAAAGCTCGCCGCCGTCGCCGCCCCGCCTCCCGCCGCTCCGCAGCCGACGGCCCCGCAGGCTGCGCCCGCGCCCAAGGAGGAAAGCTTCCTTGGCCGCGTCGGCGGCTACGTCCCCTCGCCTCGCCGCATCGTCGGCGCAGTCGGCGACGGCGTGTCGAAGCTGGCGGACCTTCTCCCCCGCTTCTAATCGCGTGATCGCTGTCCGCCGGCGCGGCTCATTTGGCCCGGCTCGAACTGGCCCGAATCCTGTACACTGTGCGCCAGGCACAGGAGCGGCGCGGGTTTGGAACAGCATCTTGATCTTGACGGCTACAAGGAATTTCTCGTCTTCCTGACGACGGCGGGCATCGTCGCGCCGGTCTTTCGCCGCTTGAGAATCAGTCCCGTGCTGGGCTTCATCGCCGCAGGTTTCCTGCTGGGCCCCTTCGGCCTCGGGCGGCTGGCGGCGGACTGGCCGATGACGCAGGTCGTCGCCATCGCCAATGTGTCCGAACTCACGCGAATCGCGGAGCTGGGCGTCGCCTTCCTGCTGTTCATGATTGGGCTGGAGTTGTCGTTCGAGCGCCTGCGCCGCATGCGCAAGATGGTGTTCGGCCTCGGCGCCGCGCAGGTGTGCCTGTGCGCCGTCGTCATCATGGAGGCCGCGCTGCTCGCTGGCGTCGAACCGACCGCCGCTATGGTCATAGGCTGCGCGCTGGCGCTCTCCTCCACGGCGATCGTGCTGCCCACGCTGGCCGAGAACCGCCGCCTGAATTCGCCGCCCGGCCGGGCCGCCTTCGCGATCCTGCTCTTTCAGGACCTGATGGTCGCGCCCTTCCTGTTCGTCATCACGATGATCGGCGCCTCCGCGAGCGCGGACGCGGGGCTGGGCAGCCGCTTTCTCTACGCCATCGTGCCCGCTCTGCTGGCTCTTGTCGCCATCGTGGGCATCGGGCGCCTGTTGATCCGCCCCTTGTTCCACCACGTCGCCCAGGCCCGCTCGACCGAGTTCTTCATGGCCGCGTGCCTTCTGGTCATCACCGGCGCGGGGGTGGCGGCCGCCGCCGCAGGGCTGTCCATGTCGCTGGGCGCGTTCGTCGCGGGCCTCCTGCTGGCGGAGACCGAGTACCGGCGCGAGGTCGAGGTCACCATCGAGCCCTTCAAGGGCTTGCTGCTGGGCCTCTTCTTCATGACGGTGGGGGCGGGGCTCGACCTCGCGCAGGTCATCGCCCATCCCATGGCGACGCTGGGCCTCGCGGCGCTGCTGATCGCCGGCAAGACGGTGCTGGTCTACGGGTTGATGCGATTCGGCCGGTTCGCCCATCGCGTGTCGCTGGAGACGGCGCTGCTGGCGGCGCCGGGCGGCGAGTTCGCCTTCGTGATGCTGGCCGCCGCGGCCGCCACCGGCCTTGTCGACAAGACGCTCGCGGCGAACCTCATCCTGGCGGTGACGCTGTCCATGATCGCCATTCCGTTCCTGGCCTGGAGCGGCGGGCGCCGCGCGGCCCCGCTGAGCGCGCCCGACGCCATGGCGGGATTCGTGCCGGACATCGAGCATTCGGGCCACGTGATCGTGGTCGGCCATGGACGGGTCGGGGCGCTGGTGGCGGACATGCTGACCCGTCACGACATCCCCTACATCGCCGTCGACGGCGACGCGCGGCTGGTGAAGAAGATGCGCGACGAGGGCCGGCCCATTTACTTTGGCGACGCCTCGCGGCCCGATTTTCTGCTCCGCTGCGGCATCGGCGAGGCGCGCGCGCTCGTGCTCACCATGGACGCGCCCAAAGCCGCCGAACTCGTGGTCGCGGCGGCGCGCGCGCAGCGGCCCGACATGACCATCGTGGCGAGGGCCCGCGACGCGCTGCACGCCACGCACCTCTATGAACTTGGCGCCACGGACGCCATTCCGGAGACCATCGAGGCGAGCCTTCAGCTGGCGGAAGCGGTGCTGGTGGACATCGGCGTGCCCATGGGGTTCGTGATCGCCTCGATCCACGAAAAGCGCGACGAATTCCGCAGCCTGCTGATGCCCCGGGACGCGGTGGCGCGCGAGCGCCGGGCCATCAGGCTGTCCAAGCGCGTCAAGGAGATGGGGCGCGCGCGGGACCGCATGAAGGGCGGCCTTCGCAAGGAGGAGGCGCCATGAGGCCCGCGCCGCCCGGCCTTGTGGCGTGCGCCCGCGCACGATAAGCCCTGCGCATGTCAGACGCCCCGCGCAAATCCCTTCTCGAACTCGCCAACGCCGACACCGCGCAGGTCCTGCGCCGCCTGTTCCGGGACCATGGGCGCAAGCACCTGCACTCCTACGTGGTCGCCATGCTGCTGATGAGCGTGGGCGCGGGCGCGACGGCGTGGTCGGCCTATCTGCTGAAGCCGGTGTTGAACGGCCTCATCGAGGGCGAGCACTTCAAGGACATGCGCTACATGGCGTGGCTGGTGTTCGGCCTCTTCGCCGCGCGCGGCCTTGTCACCTATCTGGCGGCCATCGTGCTGTCGCGGGCGGGCAACGCCATCATCGCGGCCGCGCAAGGGCGGCTGTTCGAGCATCTGCTGCGCCAGGACCTGCGCTTCTTCGCGGACCGGCATTCGAGCGATTTCATCACCCGCATCGTGTATGCGCCCAATGGCGTGCGCGACACCATCCAGGCGCTCATCACCTCGCTGGGCCGCGACGTGCTCACGCTGCTGGGCCTTGTGGCGGTGATGTTCGTGCAGGACGCGCGGCTCGCGCTCATCGCGGTGGCGGGCGTGCCGGTCGCGGCCGTCATCCTGTCGCGCACCGTCGGCCGCATGCGCAAGTTCATGCGCCGCTCCTACGTGGGCTCGGCGCAGATCATGGAGACCATGCAGGAGACCGTGCACGGCGCGCGCATCGTGAAGTCCTTCAACCTCGAGGACATCATGCGCGCCCGCATGGCGGTCGCCATCCGCGAAGTGGAGCGCGCCTCCAATCGCGTGCAGGCGGGCCTCGCCATCTCCAACCCGGTCGCCGACACGCTGGCCGGCCTGGCGATCGGCCTGGTGATCTTCTACGGCTCGTGGCGCGTGTCGGTGGCGGAGGCCGACGCGGGCTCGTTCTTCTCCTTCGTGGCCGCCATGCTGATGGCCTACGATCCCGCCAAGCGCCTCGCGCGCCTGAAGCTGGACATCCAGAACGGCGTCACCAGCGCGCGGCTGATGTACGAGGTGCTGGAAACCCCCGCGGCCGAGACGCGCACGCCCGGCCTGCCCGGACTGAAGGTCGCGCAGGGCCGCATCGTCCTGGAGAACATCCGCTTCCGGTATCGGCCTGACGAGATGGTGCTCGACGGGCTCGACCTTGTGATCGAACCGAGCCAGACGACGGCGCTCGTGGGGCCCTCGGGGGGCGGCAAGTCCACCGTGATCGCGCTCATCCAGCGCTTCTATGCGCCTGAATCCGGGCGCATCTCCATCGACGGGCAGGACATCGCCGGGCTCGATCTCGCCTCGCTGCGCGACTCCATCGCGTTCGTGTCGCAGGACGTCTACCTGTTCCGCGGCACGATCCGCGAGAACATCGCGCTCGGCAAGCTCGGCGCCACCCAGGACGAGATCGTCGCCGCCGCCCAGAAGGCGCACGCGCATGATTTCATCATGGGCTTTTCGTCCGGCTACGACACGCAGGTGGGCGAGCAGGGGGCGCAATTGTCCGGCGGGCAGAAGCAGCGCATCTCCATCGCCCGCGCGATCCTCAAGGACGCCCCCATCCTGCTGCTGGACGAACCGACGGCGGCGCTGGATTCGGAATCCGAACGCGAGGTCCAGCGGGCGCTGGACGATCTGCGCATCGGCCGCACCACCCTGGTGGTCGCCCACCGCCTGCAAACGATCATCAACGCGGACCGCATCCACGTGGTGGCGAACGGCAAGGCGGCGGAATCGGGCGCGCACGACGAGCTGATCCGCCGCGGCGGCGCCTACCGGAGCTTCTTCGCCTCGCAGTTCGGCGACAGCCTCGAGGTCGTCAGGCCGGCGTCCTCAGAGGCTCGCTGACGGGCGCGCCCGCCGGAGGCCGCGCCGTGCGGTACTGGCCGCCGATCATGCACGCAAAGCCCGTCGCGGCGACGCACACGACCGTGACCCACCACAGTTGAAACGCCGCGCCCCCCGCGGTCGTGACCACGAGGACGCTGGCGATTCCCGCCAGCAGGAAGGACGAGGCCGGCGCGGGCTTTGACGCCGCCCGCGTCAGCGTCAGGACCACGACCGCCGCCGCCCCGACGGCGCCCACGACGCCGAGGTCGAACCAGAGGGCGAAGATCGCGCCCGGCGGCGCCTCGGGCGGCACGAAGCCCGTGAGAAGCCCGCGCGCGGAGGAATCGAAGCCGTGGCCCGTGAGGGTGCGCCAGCCCTCGTTGAGGGTCAGTTCGGACCATGCGCCGGCGGAGAGCGCGAGTGCGTGCAGCCCGAACCCGTTCGCACGGTCCAGCAGGACCGCAAGCGCCGGCCCGGCGATGATGAGCGCCCCCACGACGGCCGCGAGGGCGAGGGCGGTCGTGCGCGGCCACTTAAGCGCGAACGCGAAGGCCAGCGCCCCGACGGCCAAGCCCGCCAGCGCGACGGGCGACCGCGTCACGACAGCCGCCGCGACCGCCAGAATGGCGACCACC
>JAQGJX010000100.1 GCA_028290405.1 Hyphomicrobiales bacterium | reverse complement strand
GTGCGCCCCGCCGGCGTCCGGCGCGGTCAGGACAGGCTCGCGGCGCTTTCGGGGCGTCTCGTTGTGGCTTTCGCGAGCCGCAGCCGGGCCGAGGCCGATCGCCGCCGCGCCAGCCGCGAGCGGCTCGACATGTTCCACGAGCGCATGCGCAATGCTCTCCAGGCCTGCAACGAGCGCCGCGCGCGCGACGTGGCGGCGGCCGGCAAGATGCTCGGCTCGCTGGGCTACCGCAATGTGCTGGCGCGCGGGTTCGCGCTGGTGCGCAGCGGCGGACCAGACGGCGCGCCCGTGCGCAACGGCGCCGGCGTCGCGCCCAGCGCAGCCCTCACCCTTGAGTTCGCCGACGCAAGGGTGGCGGTGACGGCCAACGGCGAACAGGACCCCGCCCGCGCCCCAGCCGCGCCCGCCCCCGAGGCGCCCGCGAGGCCGAAGGCCCGCGCCGCGAAGCCGAAGGCGGCCGAAGGGCAGGGGGCGCTCTTCTGAAGCGCCCGATTCTTTGCGCCGGGGGCTGGTTAACCGCCCCGCGCAACCTTACTTCCCAAAAGCGGGGCGTCAGCTAGGATGGCGCACCAAGCGCTGCAGTGGGTCGGCGCGGAGGAGTTTCGATGGCGGGTCTGGGATCTCTGTTCGGCTCATCGGCCAAGGACGCCAAGGGCGAGAACTTCCCCGTTGAAAAGACGCCCGAGGACTGGAAGCGCGAGCTTTCACCCGAGGCGTATTACGTGCTGCGCGAACACGGCACCGAGCGGGCGGGCGCGAGCCCCCTGAACAAGGAGAAGCGGCCCGGCACGTTCGCGTGCGCAGGTTGCGGGCAGCCGCTGTTCGACATGGACACGAAGTTCGAATCCGGCACCGGATGGCCGAGCTTCTTTCACCCGCTCGAGGGCGCGGTGGAGACGTCCGAGGACCGCAGCTTCTTCATGGCCCGGACGGAAGTGCATTGCAGCCGGTGCGGCGGCCATCTGGGCCACGTGTTTCCCGATGGACCCCAGCCGACGGGATTGCGTTACTGCATGAACGGCGTGGCGATGAAGTTCGAGCCGAACACGTAAATCCACGGCGCCATGGCGCCAGTCTGGTTGAGAGGCGCTTATGGCACTGGCTCTTCGACCGCCCCCGGGCCGCGACCCGCTGCTGCGGACCATTGTGACCCACTGGATTCTCGGCGCCCTCATGGGCGTGGCGTCCGCGTGCGTGCTGCTGGCCGGCGACATCGCCAACCTGCGCACGCTCATCATGCGCAGCGACATGCTGGGGCCTGCGCTGGCGCTTCTGTTCGGCGGTTTCGCCATCACGTTCGGCGGGGCGCTGGCGGGCGCCGCCGTGATGCTGGCGCCCTCGGACGACGACAACGACGACCGCGGCTTCCCGGCGTTCCGCCGCCAGCCGGAGCTGCGCCCGATCCTGGTGCGCGCGCGCAGCCAGCATCGTCCGCGCCGCTAAACGGAGGCCCGCGAGAGCCGTGCGACGGCCGGCGGGCCTGCGATCCATTGGCCGATCTCCCGCGCCGTCTCGATCACCGCGTCCTTGATGCGCCCGTGCAGGGCCGCGTTGTCGATATGCGTATCGACCGCCGTGACGTTCACCGCAGCCGCCACCCGCCCGAAGCCGTCGCGCACCGGCGCCGCCACGGCGCTCACGCCGCGCTCAAAGAAGGATTGGCTCACCGCGTAGCCGCGCTCCCGGTCCGCCGCCAGCACGTCCTTCAGCGCCGCCAGCGTCACGGGCGTCTGCGGCGTCACGGCGGGCAGCTTGCGCTCGGGGAACAGGGCCTTCAGCGCCGCGTCGTCCATGTCGAGCAGCAGCATGCGGCCCATCACGGTGGCGTGGGCGGGAAAGCGCGTTCCGATATGGACGTTGCTCGCCACGGTGGTGAGCGCCGAGAAGCGCGCCACATAGACGATCTCGCGCCCCTCGCGCACGGCCATGTGGGCGGACAGGCCAGTCTCGTCGCGCAGCTTCTGCAACATGGGTTGCGCGATATCCACGAGGTCGAGCGAGGCGAGATAGGCGAAGCCCCGGTTGAGAACGCCGGGCCCCAGACGGAACGTGCGCTCGTCCGATCCGCGCCGCAGATAGTCCGCGCGCTCCAGCGTCAGCAGCAGGCGGAACGCGCTGGTGCGCGGCAGCCCCAGCGCGTCGCAGATCTCCGGCGCCGTCAGGGTGGGGCGTTCGCGCGAGAACAGGCCCAGCACCGCGAGCCCGTGGGCGAGGGCCGGCACGATGTAGCGATCGCGCGCGTCGTCAGGGTCTTTGCTCATTGGCGCCTCGCAAACTCGTCTATCGCCGCATTGAAGGCGTCCGGGCTCTCCACATAGCACGCATGGCCGGCGTCGCTGATCGTCGCCACGCGCGCTCCGGGCCGCGCCGCGGCGGCTTTCTCGTTCGCCGCCGGCGGCGTGATGACGTCCGCCGTGCCCCACACGAATTGCACGGGCAGGTCCGGCGCCAGCGCCTCGATGTCGCCGATGAGGTCGCCCCGCGACAGCATGCCGGCCGCCTGCGCATAACCGCGCAGGTTCACGGCCGCCATGGCGCGCACCACGGATGCGACGGCCGAAGGGGGCGCGCCGGGCCCCAGCAGGCGCGGGCCGCGCTTCTCCGCCATGCCTTGCGCGCCAAGGCTTTTGAGATCGCCGATGCGCGACTCCAGAAGGCGCGCCCGCTCTTGCGCCGCAAGCCGCGCATGGCCCAGCGCGCAGCTCGCCAGCGTGAGGCTCAGCGTGCGCTCGGGATGGGCGCGCGCGAACCGCGCCGCGATCAGGCACCCCAGCGAATGCCCGACAAGGTGGCAGCGCGCGATGCCCAGCGCGTCCAGCAGACCCGCGAGGGCCTGCGCATAATCGGCCGCGTCGGGGCTCTCCTGCGCGAGCGCGCTGGAGCCGCCATAGCCGGGCGCGTCCCACGCCACCACGCGCCAGCGGCTCGACAACGCGCCGACCTGCGCCCGCCAGGACTTAGACGCCGATCCGACGCCATGCAGCAGCACCAGCGCCGCGCCCTCGCCCGCCTCGCTCCACGAGACGACGCCGGACCCGAGCCGCGCCGCCCGCACCTTAATTGAAGACAAAGCCGCCATTGACCGGCACCACCTGGCCCGTGACGAAACCCGCCTCGGGCATGAGGAAGAAGAGCGCCGCCGACACCACGTCCTGCGGGTATTGCTTGCGGGGGATCGCGCGGCCGTTGACGTAGAGATCATGCCGCTCCTGCGGCACGTATTCGGTCGACTCGCCGATCACGAGGCCCGGCGCGATGGCGTTCACGGAAATGTCGTCGGGTCCAAGCTCGCGCGCCAGCGAGCGCGTCATGGAGATCACCGCCCCCTTGCTGGCCACGTAGTGCAGCAGGCGCGGCGCGCCCCACAGCGCCGTGTCCGACGCCAGATTCACGATGCGCCCGCCGCCCTCCGCGAGGCGCAGCAGCGGCGCCAGCGCGCGCGTCACCAGCCACAGGCCGCGCACGTTGATCGACAGCACGCGGTCGAACGTCTCGACGTCGATCTCCTCGAACGTCTTGCCGCCGATGCCGGTGGCGAGCGCCGCGTTGTTGATGAGCCCGTCCACGCGGCCAAAGCGCGTCTTCAGCGCCAGCGCGAACGCCTCTACCGAAGCGGGATCGGCTACGTCCACATGCAGGAAATGCGCGTCCGCGCCCTGCGCCGCAAGCTCCTGCGCTGTCGCGAGCCCCGCCGCCTCGTCGATGTCGGCCACCACGATGGAGCGCGCCTTCTCGCGCCAGCAGCCTTCCGCGAACGCGCGGCCGAGCCCCCTGGCTGCGCCGGTGACGACGATGATGCGCCCTGCAAGGTCCATTGTGCGTGTCCTGTCAGGCGGTGCGGGCGCGCGAGGGCAGCCAGTGCAGCACGCGGTTTTCGATGAGCACGATGGCGCCGTAGAGCACGATGCCCACCAGCGTCAGCATGATGATGGCGACGAACACCATGGCGGTGTTGCCCGAGCCTTCGCCGAAGGTGAGGAGATAGCCCAGCCCCGTGTTGCCGCCCACGAGTTCGCCGACCACCACGCCGATGACCGCCAGCGTGGCGGCGATCCGCAGCCCCGCGAAGAACGGGGGCAGCGAGGCGGGGAACTGGATCTTGCGGAAGATCTGCACGCGGCTCGCCTTGAACGAGCGGGCGAGGCGCACGATGTCGGGATCGATCGCCCGCACCGCCCCAAGCACGTTGATCATCACCGGGAAGAACACGATCAGCACGGCCACGAGGATCTTCGGATAGACCGTGTAGCCGAACCACATCACGAACAGCGGCGCGAAGGCCACCTTGGGGGCGATCTGCAACGCCAGTATGTAGGGCGAGAGCACGAATTCCGTCGTGGGCGACATGCCGAGCACGAAGCCCACCAGCATGCCCAGCAGCATGCCGAGCAGGAAGCCGACGAGCACCTGCATGGCCGTGATGCCGGTGTGGAACAGCAGCCGGTCGCGGCTCCACATGCGCAGGGATTCCTCCCAGACGCGCGACGCTTTCGGGATGATGAACTGCGGCACGCCCAGCGCCTCCGGCAGCCATTCCCATGCGGCTAGGAATACGATGAACAGCAGGACGCTGCCGATGGTCATGCGCCGCGTCGCGGAAATTGATGGTTCGCTCGACATGATGAATCCGGCTGGGCCGCAGGGGTTCGGCGGCGCCGCATCGGGCGCCGCCGGCGTTGGCTACTTGACGAACTGGTTAGTGTACAGATCGCCCACGGCGGTCTTCTGGGTGATGATGCCCTCCTTCAGGTAGTAGTCCTGAAGGCCCGCGAGCCGCGCCTCGTCCATCTCGCCCAGCGTCTTCTGGCCCCCGTACACATAGGTGTTGAAGCCCTTCATGATCTCGGCGAGATCCTTCTCCTTGCCGGCGTGCTCGGGAACCGCCTTGGCGTAGTCGACTGCGGCGGAAGCCGGATCGTCCATGACGGCCTTGAAGCCCTTGAGGGTGGCGCGCACGAGTTTGCGCAGCAGCTCAGGGTTCTTCTGGATCGTCTCGTCGGACGCCACGATGGCCTGCGCCATGCTCTTGAACACCGTGTCGGAGGGAATCATCTCCGTCTTGATGGCCGGGTTCGCCTGCGCGGCGTAGAAGGTCCAGTCCGGCACGGACGCCATGGCGTCCGCCTGTCCGGCGGCGAACATCTTCCAGATGTTGACCGGGCCCACGGCCTGCGCGTTCACGTCGTTCTTGGTCAGGCCCTGCGTGGCCAGCATGCCCAGCAGGGCGAAGTACGTCGTGTCCTGATAGGAGATCGTCGTTATCGTCTTGCCCTTCAGGTCCTTGATGGAGGACACCTTGTCCTTGTTGATGACAAGCTGCATCAGCGAGCCGCCGCCCAGCACCGCGATGGCCTTCACGGGAATGCCGTTGGCGCGCACGAGGATCGGCGTGTCGCCGATGGCGCCGCCCACGACCGCGTTGCCCGCGCCCACCTGCTTGGCGACGTCCACGCCGCCGCGCGCGACCTGGAACTTCACGTCCAGCCCTTCATCGCGGAAGTAGCCGCGCTGCAGCGCCACCATCCAGGGGGCGAAGGCGGGCAGCGACCCGGGCGCGGGCAGGAGATACGTCACCTCCTGCAAGGGCGCCTGCGCCGCAGCGGGAACCGACACGCCGAACAATCCTGCAAGACTGGCCGTTCCGGCCAAAACATACGCCATCATAGTGCGACGAGTGGTCATGACTTCCTCCTGTTGAAACCCTTCCGAAGCCTCATTCGATGGTTTCGCCGATGTGCAGCAGGTCCATGAGCTGCGCCACATAAGGCCCCAGTTTCGGGCTCTTGCGCCGTTCCATCGGATTTCCGCGATCGGGGATGTCGATATCGATCACCTCCACGATGCGTCCCGGCCGCTGGCTCATCACGAGCACGCGGTCCGAAAGTGCGATCGCCTCCACGAGATCGTGGGTGACGAACAGCGCCGTCTTGCCCGTGTCGGCGAGCGTGCGGCCAAGATCCTGTTGCAGAACCATCTTGGTCTGCGCGTCGAGGGCCGAGAACGGCTCGTCCAGCAACAGCACGGCGGGGTCGACCGCCAGCGTGCGCGCCAGCGCCGCGCGCTGGCGCATACCGCCCGACAATTGATGGGGGTAATGCTCGATGAAGTCGCCCAGTCGGCACTTCTTCAGCAATTCGTACGCCGTCTCCTTGCGCTCGCGGCCGGAGCGGCCCCGAATCTCAAGGCCGAACTCGACGTTCTCGCGAATGGTGCGCCAGGGCAGCAGCAGGTCCTTCTGCAGCATGAAGGCGACGTGCTCGTTCGGGCTCACCACCTCCTGCCCGTCGACGAACACCTGGCCTTCGGTCGCCGGATCAAGCCCCGAACCCATGTTCAACAACGTGCTCTTGCCGCAGCCTGACGGACCGATGAGCGACACGACCTCGCCGTCGGCAAGCGTGAACGACAGCTCGCTCACGGCGGTGATCGGCTCCGCGCCTTTGGAAGAGCGAAAACGCTTCGTGACGTTGCGGAACTCGAGGCGCGGCGTGCTCATCGTCAGGACCGCTTCTCGGTGATGAACTTGCCGTCCGGCCCGCTGGGCCCCGCCTGCTTCTGGCGCCGCGTCACGCCGTCGATCCCGCCCGCGATGGCCCATTCGGCGAACACCGTCGGTCCGGGCTCGAAGTCGCGCGGAGCCCAGTTCTCCGTCAGCACGTCCTCGTCGGCGTAATATTCGATCAGCGCGCCAGCCGGGCTCTTGAAGTACCAGAAGAAGGCCGACGACACCGGATGCTTGCCGGGCCCAAGCTGCGTCTCGTGCCCGCAGCGCGACATGTGCATGCCGCCGCCGAACACTTCGTGGATGTCGCGCACCGCAAAGGCCACATGGTTCAGGCCCGGCCTGGAGTCCGGCGTCTGAAGGAAGAAGATGTCATGGTGCCCGCCGCGCTGCGAGGTGCGCAGAAAGTGCCCGCGTCCCGGATACCGGTCCGACATGCAAAAGCCGATGTCCTGGTAGAATTGCGTCACCGCCGCGAGCTTGTCGGTGAAGAACACCACGTGACCGACTTCGATGGGCTGCGCGCGTTCATAGATGGGGCTGGCCTGATCGACTCGCGCGGCGCGGTCCCAGGTGTTGGCGGGCGTTCCGGTCACGTCGAGAGCGCGCTTGTGCGTCGTCCGAACGCCAACCGAGAGCCCGTTCGGGTCCGTGCAAAAGAGCGTGTCGCCGTCTTGGCGGAAGTCCGGCGCGGCCGTCATGGCGGCCATGCATGCGTCGAGATCCGCCTGCGTCTCAGCGCTCCATATGACCTGGCGCACGGTCGAGCCCGCCTCGATGGCGGGGGGCAGCGCGGGATCGTCCATGCGGCGGATGCGCACTTCGCAGCCGTTCATCGTCTCGAAATCCAGCGCGCCCTCGGCCTCGCTCACGAGGGTCAGGCCCCAGTCGAGGAAGAAGCCGCGGCACGCCGGCACGTCTTCGACGCCGAAGGTGACGCGATCGATTCCCGTGATGCTCATGCGCGCTCTCCCGGTGCTGTGGCGGCGGCGTGAAGGTCTGCGTCGAGGCGCGCGAAGGCGTCCACCTCCACCAGGAGGCCCGCGAACGCGAAGCCGCTGACGACGAGGAACGTCGAGGCGGGATAAAGGGGCCTGAAGAACGCGGCCCGCGCCGCGTTGACGGCGTCCTTGAAGGCGGCGTCGGTCACGTAGATCACGAGCTTGACGACGTTCTGAAGCCCGCCGCCGGCGGCCTTCATCAGCGCTTCGAGCCGCGCGAAGATCGCCCGCGCCTGCGCGCCAGCGTCGTCGCCGCCAATGGGAGCGCCGTCCGCGCCCCGCGCAGTGACGCCCGACACGACGACGTCGTCGCCAATCACGAGCGCGTTGCTCCACGTCGCGCCCGGCGGCTCCATGAGCCCCGGCGCTGCGATGCGGCGCACCGCGACGGGCGGGCGCGCGAGGTCAGGCGACATGGCGCCCGGCGTCGGCGCTGGCCGTCAGCTGCGCAATGGCCTGGTTGCGCATCACGCGCCGCATGCGCACAAGGCCCATGTCGTGCGCGTAGAGGTTTTCATGCTTGTTCGCGTCGGGGTCGCACAATTCCAGCATTGTGCGGTCCTGCTCGAGCACCTGCCAGTGCCGCGCCTCAAGCCTGTTCTTGTAAAGAAAGCGCCAGGTGTCGCGCTGCCAGCCGGAGACCTTGCGGCAACGCCAGTGCACGACGGCGCACATGGTGTCGGAGATGGGCGTGTACATGCCCACGATCACGAAATTGCCGCCCGGCCCGCCGGTCTTCGGATAGGGGATCTCCAGCCGCAGCCAGAGCGCGCCCGTGTGGCCGTATTCCGTCCAGTCGAAGTTGACGTTGCGCTGTCCCTCCTTCTCGAACACGAAGCCCGTCTCGGTCTCGCGGATCTTGAAGTTGGCCTGCGTGTCCCCGAAGGACATGGAATGCGATTGCTTGTGCAGGAAGGTCCCGTGCATCGGGTCCATCACGTTATCGATCACGTAGCGGTAATCGCCCTTCCATTCCGCGTAGCACAGGAACGAACTGTACTCGGGCGACGAAAGCTCTTCGGGCAGGACAAGCTCCGGCGCATCCGGATGCGCCTCGTCGCCCACATAGGCGAAGACGAGGCCGTTGCGCTCCTGCATCGGAAACGACTTCGTGGACTTCGAGCCTTCAAGCTTGCAGCCCGGCGAACCCGGCACCACGACGGCGACGCCGTCCTTGTCGACCTGCACGCCGTGGTAGCCGCATGCGATGCGGTCGTCCATCAGGATGCCGCACGACAGCGGCACGCCGCGATGCGGGCACCTGTCTTCGAGCGCGTACAGCGAGCCGTCGAGCCCGCGCCACAGCACCATGCGATAGCCGCAGCGCCTGAGCGACAGGGGCTTCTCGGAAACGAAGCCCGAGGGGCAGATGGCGTACCACTGGTTGCGCAGGCCCTTGGCCAGCAGCCCGTCGATCGCGGCTTCGGAAACGTTGCTCATGACCGGCCTCCTCCCTCAGGCGCCGAGGCGCTTCATCTCGCTCTCGAAAAGATCGGGCGTCCACGGCTTGCCGCCCGGCGAGGGCACGCAATCGCGCATGAGCTGCGCGCAGATGCCCTCAAGATCGTGAACGCCGGCCGCAAAGGCCTTTTCGATGGCGTCGCCCAGCAGGTTCTCGTAGTCCGTGGGCGGGCGGGCCCGCGTCTGATGCGGGTCGAGATATTGCTCCTGCATCATTGGCCTCCTTTGAGCACGCGATCCTTGATGATCTCGCGCACGGGCGCAAAATCATAGGCAGGAAAACATTCGGTGCGGAACACGCCCCAGGCGGAGCGTTCCAGTTCGACGTTGAGGGCCGCGAGCCGCGAGGGCGGCAGGCGCACGGTGACGATCTGCCCGAAGCCCATGGCGACGTACCACGACACGACTTCCACGCCCTCGGGCGGAAAGCGCTCCCACCAGCCCGCTTCCTTCAATTTGGACTGCACTGCGTCGAGGTTGTTGGATTGGTCGTGCTTCAGGAAAATCGTGATCAGAATCGTGTCCGAACCCTGCGTGCCGTCGGCGAACGCAGGCGCTTGCGAAGCTGTCGAGCCTGATGATCCTGCAGACATGCGAGCCCTTGTGAAGTCGCGCTAATCGTTTCAAATGTGAAACACGATTTCATATTTGCAACACGGTATCGGCTGATGTACGGTTTGTCAAAATCAAAAAAGCGGCGCTCGCCGCATCAATTTCGTGCACACCCGGGCTCCGCTGCGGCGGACGCGCAGATCGTGGAGACTTGATCATGAACCAGCATGTCGTTGCGGAGACCAGGCCCGAGGACGTCGTGATCCCGGGCGGAAAGTCGCTGGGGGACTGGGTCGAATCGCGCGTGGCGCGTTTCGCCACGCGGACGCTGGATTGGGACGCGCTGAAGTTCCAGGCTGACTTCGACCCCAAGTACAAGCGCGCCCAGATGCGCTATGTGGGCACGGGCGCCACGGGCGTCTCCAACGACGGCAACACGGTTCCCGCCGAGCATTTCACCTTCTCCACCATGGTGCTTCCGGCCGGCTGCGAGGGTCCGTTGCACCTGCATACGGACGCAGAAGAAATCTTCTTCATCCTGAAGGGCGAGCGCATCCGCATCATGGTCGAGCACAACGGCGAGCGCTACGACACCATCCTGGGCAATCGCGATCTCATCTCCGTGCCGGCCGGCGTCTATCGCGGCCTCGTGAACGAAGGACAGGAGGAGGCGCTGATGTGCGTCATGGTCGGCAGCCTCAAGCCCGAGACGCCGTCCTATCCGCCGAACCATCCGCTCTCCAAGGTGAAGCGTCCGAAGCTCTGACGGTCACGCGCGCGCAGCGGTTTGCGGGGAGTTGAAGGCATGAATCTCGGCCTTGAAGGGCGCACGGTCGTCATCACGGGCGGCACGTCGGGGATCGGGCTCGCGGCCGCCGGCGTGTTCCTTGAGGAAGGCGCCGGCGTGGCGATCTGCGGCCGCGACGAGGCGCGGCTGGCGCGCACGCAGGCCGATCTCGCCGCGCGCTTTGGGGCGGCGCGCGTGCTGACGAAGCGGTGCGACGTGACCAGGGCGGACGACGTGGGCGCGTTCGCCGACGCCGTCGCAAGCTGGCGCGGCGCGGCGGACGTGCTCGTCAACAACGCCGGGCAGGGGCGCATGACGACCTTCGCCACGACCACCGACGAACAATGGCGCGAGGAGCTCGACCTCAAGTTCTTCAGCCAGATTTATCCCGTGCGGGCCTTCAAGCCGATGCTGGAGCGTTCGGACGCGGCCGCCATCGTGTGCGTGAATTCGCTGCTGGCCTATCAGCCCGAGCCCTACATGGTGTGCACGGCGGCGGCGCGCGCCGGCGTGCAAAGCCTCGTCAAGTCGCTCGCGGGCGAGTTCGCGCCGTCCATCCGGGTCAATTCGGTGGTCCTTGGCCTCATCGATTCAGGCCAGTGGGAGAGGCGCTTCCAGGCCCGCGAGGACAAGGCGCAGACCCGCGACGCATGGATCGCGGCGCTCGCAAGGTCCAAGCACATTCCCTTCGGGCGCCTGGGCGTTCCCGAGGAGGTGGCGCGCGCCATCGTCTTTCTCGCCTCGCCGGCTTCCAGCTACACCACCGGCGCCTCGCTCGAAATTTCGGGCGGCGTCTCCCGCTACATTTGAGGACATGCGATGAACGTGGCGATCACCAGGCCCGCACTTGTCGAAGAGCCCGTGGGCGATCTCGTCGCGCGCACGCTGGCGGAGGCCGGCGTCACGCATGTGTTCGGCGTCATCTCCATTCACAACATGCCGATCCTCGACGCGATCCTCCGGCAGGGGCGCATCACGTTCGTGCCCGCGCGCGGGGAGGCCGGGGCCATGAACATGGCGGACGCGTTCGCGCGCGTCTCAGGCAAGCTCGGCGTGGTCGTCACCAGCACCGGCACGGCGGCGGGAAACGCCTGCGGGTCGCAGGTGGAAGCGCTGAGCGCCGGTTCGCCGGTGCTGCACGTCACGTCGCAGATCGACACCGTGTTCATGGATCGCGACCGCGCGGCCATTCACGACGTTCCCCGCCAGCCGGACATGCTGAAGGCCGTGTCGAAAGCCGTCTACCGCATCTGGGAGGCGCGATCCGCCGTGCCGGTGCTGCAGGCCGCCATGTCGGCCGCGCTGTCGGCGCCCAGCGGTCCTGTGAGCCTTGAGATTCCTGTCGACGTGCAACGCATGAGCGCGGCCGTTCCTGCGGTCATCGCGCCGCCTGCGGTCGCGATCATCGAGCCGCGCGCGGAGGCGCTGGAGGCGCTTGCGCAACTCGTGCGGCAGGCCCGCAGGCCCATGCTGTATCTTGGAGGCGGCTCGCGCGCCGCCAGCGCCGCCGCGCGCGAACTGGTGGAGCGGGGCTTTTGCGCCGTCACCAGCACAAACGGCCGCGCCGTCGTGCCCGAGACTCACGCGCGCAATCTTGGCGCGTTCAACATGACAGCCGAGGCGCAGGCGGTTTTCGACGCCTGCGACCTCATGATCGTGGTGGGCTCGCGCCTGCGCGGCAACGAAACCCGCAACAACGCGCTGCGGCTCGGCCGGCCCATGGCGCAGGTGGACGCAGACGCCAGCCAGGGCGGGCGCAATTACGCGCCGGACCTTTTCGTGCACGGTGACGCCCGCCGCGCGCTGGAAGGCCTGCTTGATCTCCTGCCGGCCCGGCTGGACGTCGACGCGGGGTTCGCCGACAGCGTCATTTCGGCGCGCGAGGCCGGCGAGGCGGCGCTCCGGGCGACGCTCGGCCCGTATCGCGCGGTGGCGGACGCCATGCGCGAGCGCGTTCTCGCGCAGGCCCTGCCGTTCGTGCGCGACGTCACTATCTCCAACTCCACGTTCGGCAATCGCTACGTGCTGCTGGCCGAGCCGCGCTTTGGCGTGCATGCGCTGGGCGGCGGCATCGGGCAGGGCGCCGCGATGGCGATCGGCGCCGCCATGGCGGCCCCCGACAAGCGCACGCTGGCGATGATCGGCGACGGAGGCGCCATGCTCAACCTGGGCGAGTTTGCGACCGCCATCGACCAGCAGGCGCCGGTGGTCTACGTCATCATGAACGACCGCGCCTATGGGGTGATCTCCAACATCCAGGATGCGCAGTACGAAGGGCGGCGCGCCTATTGCCGCCTCACCACGCCGGACTTCGGCCTGTTCGCGCAAAGCATCGGCCTGCCGCATGTGCGCGTGAGCAAGGTCGAGGATTTCGCGCCCGAGCTCGACAAGGCGCTCGCCGCCCAGGGCCCCTGCATGATCGAGATCGACATGAACGCCATCGGGCCGTTCGCGCAGGCTTTCGGCGGCCCGCCCGCGGGCGCGGCCGGCGGCGGAGCGTGAGGCGGTGACGCGCCCCGCCTTGATGCGGCTTGGGGTCGTGGGCTTCGGGTCCGTCGCCCGGCAGGCGCTGGACGCCATGGCGGCGTCGGGCGCGCCTGCGCTCGACGCGCTGATCTGCCTGTCCCGCAACGGCGCGCGCGATCGCGCGCTGGACGCGCTGGCCGTCTATCGCGGCCGGCTCGCCCGTGAGGTCATGGTGGTCGAAAGCGTCGTGGACCTGATCGCCGCCCGGCCCGGGCTTGTGGCGGAAGCCGCCGGGCATTCAGCCGTGCAGGAAGCAGGCGCCGCGGTGTTGGGGGCGGGAATCGATCTGCTCGTCACGTCCGCAGGCGCGCTCGCGGACGCTGCGCTGCGGGCGCATCTTGACGCGGCGGCCGCGTGCGGCGGCGCGCGCTGGGATCTGTGTTCGGGCGCCGTCGGAGGCCTCGACATTCTGGCGGCGGCGAAACTGTCCGGGCTGGAGGAGGTGACGTATTCCTCCCGCAAGCCGCCGCGCGCCTGGAAGGGCACGCCCGCAGAGCGGCTGCTGGATCTTGACGCGCTGACAGCCCCTGTGACGTTTTACGAAGGGGCGGCGGACGCGGCCGCGCGCGATTATCCGCAGAACGCCAACGTCGCCGCCACCATCGCGCTGACGGGCGCAGGCTTTGCGCGAACGCGCGTGCGGCTGATCGCCGATCCGGGCGCTGAGCGCAACGTGCACGAGATCAGCATCCGCTCGGGCTGCGCCGACATCCGGATCGAGATCGCCGGGAAACCCTCGCCCGACAACCCCAAGTCCTCGCTCACCACGGGCTTCGCGCTGGCCGCCAACCTGCTTTCACGCATGAGGGCCTGAGGCCCGCAACAGGAGTTCCCGTAATGGCGCACCATGTCTCCACCATGAACCGCCGCAGCTTCGCAACGCTGGGCGCCAGCGCAATGGGCGCCATGCTGCTGCCAGGCGGGGCTGGCGCGCAGGGCTTGCGCAAGATGCGCTTCGTGACGCCGTTCAACTTCTCGCTGTCCTATTCCGCGCCGTTCTACGCGCAGGCCGCCGGTTTCTTCGCCCGCGAGGGGCTCGACGTCGAGATCGTCAACGGCAAGGGGGCGGCCACGGCCGCGCAGCTTGTCATCGCCGCGCAGGCGGAAGTGGCGCGAACGGGGGGCGCCAATTACATCACCGTGCGGGTGGATTCCGGCGCGCCGCTGGTCTCCATCGGGACGATCGCGCAAGTCTCTCCGTTCTACATGGTGTCCTCGCCCGCAGCGCCGCTGCGATCTCCCGCCGACCTCAAGGGCAAGATCATCGGGGTCGCGTCGCTGGGCGGCTCGATGGAGGGCACCTTGAACCTGATGCTGCGGGGAGCCAGCGTGGACGGCGCCGCGGTGGAGCGGGTGCGGGTGGCCGACGTGCCGGCGAGCTTCGGCCTTATCGAAGCCAAGCGCATCAGCGGTTTCATGGCGAGCGTTAGTTCCGTGGTGAAGATCATGGCCGCCATCCCCAACGCCCATACGTTCCCCATCGACGACGGGCTGCCCGGCCAGGTCTACGTGGCGACCCCGCAGGCGCTGGCGGCCAACGAGGACCTCTACGTGCGCTTTTTGCGCGCCGTGCATGCGTCGGCCTCGGCGATCCTCGACGCCCGCGACCTTGAGCCGATCGTGCGCGCCATCGGCAAGTCGTATGAAATCTCCGGCCTCGACGACATGCCCACGGCGATCGCGGACCTGTCGCAGAACGCCAAGACGTGGGTGGCCAAGGGCCGCGAGAACCTGCTGCGCAACGTGCCGGAGCAATGGGCGGGCGCGGTGAAGATCATGCACGAGAGCGGCATGATCAAGAGCGCGCCGGACCCAGAGACCCTCTATACCAACGCCGCATGGGACAAGGCGATGCGCAAGCCGTGAGCGCGCAATCGCAGGACAGCGCCGCGCGCCAGGCGCAAAACGCCCTCAGCCTCGTCCATGTGGGCAAGACGTTCGGCGATGGGGCGGACGCGGTCCTGGCCATCGATGATATCGGGTTCGACGTGGCGCCGGGCGAGTTCGTCAGCGTTCTGGGCCCGTCGGGCTGCGGCAAGACCACGCTGCTGCGCATCGTCGGCGGGCTTGAGCCGCCCACCAATGGGGAGGTCTCCATCGCGGGCCGGTCCGTGTGGAGCGGGCGCGGCAGGGGCGAGGCCGTCTTGGCGCTGGCGTTCGCCTTTCAGGAGGCGCGGCTGTTTCCGTGGTTCAACATCGAGCAGAACGTCGCTCTGCCGCTGCGGCTTCGCGGCGTCCCCAAGCCTGAACGTCTGGCGCGGGCGCGCGAGCTTTGCGCGCTTGTGGGGCTGGCGGGCTTCGAGGGCGCGCGGCCGCGCCAATTGTCCGGCGGCATGCGCCAGCGCGCTTCGCTGGCCCGCGCGCTCGCCACCTCGCCGCGCGTGCTGCTGCTGGACGAGCCGTTCGGCGCCCTCGACGCGATGACGCGCGACCAGATGAACCTTGAATTGCAGCGCATCTGCGCCGCCACGGGCGCCACCGTCATCCTCATCACGCATTCGATCCCCGAGGCTGTGTTCCTCGGCGACCGCGTTGTGGTCCTCTCGCCCCGTCCGAGTCGCGTGCATTCCATCCACCACGTGGAGCTGCCGCGCCCGCGCACCATCGCCATGCAGGAGACCCCTGAGTTTCAGCGCCTCGTGCGCGCGGTGCGCACCGACATCGCCGGGTATCCCGCATGAGCCCGCGTACCCGCAAGCTGCTGCGCCTCGCGCTGCCGACCCTCACGCTGGCGCTCTTTTTCTCCGGCTGGTCGTACTACGTCCACAACGCCGCCGTGTCGGCCTTCATCCTGCCGCCGCCTGAAAAGATCGGACGCGCGTTCGTCGCACTGCTGGGGGACCCCTCCGTCTGGCGCCATGTGCGCGTGACGCTGACGGAGACGCTGGGGGGCTTCCTGTCGGCGCTCGTCTGCGGCGTGACGCTGGGCGCGCTGCTCGCGAAGGTTCCGCCGCTGGAATGGTCGCTGAAGCCGTTCATCGTGGCTTTGCAGCTCATCCCCAAGGTCGCGCTCGCGCCGCTGTTCATCCTGTGGTTCGGCTTCGGGCTGGAATCCAAGATCGTCATTTCGGGCGTGCTGGCGTTCTTTCCGGTGTTCGCCAACACGCTGGTGGCGATCAAGTCCACCGATCCGGCGGACCGCGAGGTCTTCGCCTCCATGCGGGCGTCGCCGGTGCAGACGTTTGTATTTCTTGAACTCCCCACGGCCCTTCCGGTCATCCTCACAGGCGCGGAGGTCGCCATCGTGCTGGCCATCATCGGGGCCATCGTGGGCGAATTCATCGGCGGCAACGCCGGGCTTGGCTATCTGGCGGTGATGAAACTGCAGGAATTGCAGGTGGACGCGCTGTTCGGCGTCATTCTCCTGCTTACGCTGATCGGGCTGTCGCTCTATGTGTCCGTCACGCTCATGCGGCGGCTTCTCGCCCCCTGGCACCAGTCTTCAGCGGCGCGGTTATAGGGCTCGAAATTCACCCTGGGCGCACAAACTGGTGACTCGCATCATCCCTTTGTGGCAGGTCAATCCTGGCGGGACCGGTGTAGAGTGGGACCCGCTCCGGGGAACGCCTGTTTCATGCGCATTGCATTCTTGTCCGATATCCACGCCAACCGCGAAGCGTTCGACGCCTGCGTGACGCACGCGCAGCGCCAGGGCGTGGACCGCTGGATCTTCCTGGGCGATCTCGTCGGCTATGGGGCTGACCCGGTCTATGTGGTGGACCGCGTGCGCCAGATGGCGGCGCAGGGCGCGCTGGTGCTGAAGGGCAACCATGACGTGGCGGCGGCCTCCGGCGTGGCCGAGAACATGAACGACTACGCCACCAAGGCCGTCACATGGACGTACGACGAGCTCGACGAGGAGGCGCGCGACTTCCTGCGCGCCTTGCCCATGACGGTGGAGGAGGACGACCGCCTCTACGTGCACTCGGACGCCACAAGCCCCGCCGAATGGCGCTACGTCACCGACGCCGCCACCGCCGAGCGCTCCCTGCGAGCCACCCGGCAGCGGCTCACCTTCTGCGGCCATATCCACGTGCCGCAGCTTTACCACATGGCGCCCCAGAAGCCCGCCGTGGGCTTCCAGCCCCAGCACGCCGCGCCCATCCCGCTGGTCGCCAGCCGCAAGTGGCTCATGGTGCAGGGCGCGGTCGGCCAGCCGCGCGACCATAATCCCGCCGCGGCCTACGGCGTGCTGGACGTGAAGCGCAACGAGATGACCTACATGCGCGTGCCCTACGACATCGACGGCGCGGCGAAGAAGATTCATGAGGCAGGCCTGCCGCAGATCCTTGCGGCGCGCCTCTACATCGGGCGGTGAGCCTATGAACAGCATGGACGTGCACGCCGGCGAGGTGATCGACGGCTACAGGATCGGCGAGGAATTGCACGTCGGCGGCATGGCCATCATCTACAACGCCACCCATCCGGACATTCCCGCGCCGGTGCTCTTCAAGGTGCCGAAGATTCTCGACGGCGACGACCCGACGGTGATCGTCGGCTTCGAGATGGAGATGATGATCCTGCCGCGCCTCGCGGGCGTGCATGTTCCCAAGGTCTACAGCGTCGGCGATTACGCCCGTCGGCCCTACATCGCCATGGAGTTCGTGCAGGGCGAGACCCTGTACCCCACGTTCGAACGCTCGCCGCTGCCCCCCATGGACGTGGCGCGCATCGGCGCGAAGGTGGCGACGGCGCTGATCGACCTGCACCGGCAGAAGGTCATCCACCACGACATCAAGCCCTCCAACATCATGATCCGCGAGAACGGCGAAGCGTGCTTCATCGACTTCGGCCTGTCGCGCCACGCCGAAATGCCGGACCTTCTGGAGGCGGAGTTCCGCCTGCCCATGGGCACCGCGCCCTATATTTCGCCCGAGCAGGTGCGCCAGAACCGCGCCGACCCCCGCTCGGACATCTTCTCGCTGGGCGTGCTGCTCTATCATCTGGCGACCGGCGAGCGGCCCTTCGGCGTGCCGCGCTCCCAGCAGGCGCTGAAGACGCGGCTCTGGCGCGATCCCGTGCCGCCGCGCAAGATCCGCAAGGACATTCCCGCCTGGTTGCAGGAGATCATCCTGCGCTGCCTTGAGGTCGATCCCGCCAAGCGCTACCAGACGCCCGCGCGCCTCGCGTTCGCGCTCCAGAACCCCGAGGCCGTGCACCTCACCGCGCGCGCCGAGAAGATGCAGCGAGACAGCATCGGGGCGGCGCTGCGGCGCTGGCTGCGGGTGCGCGCCCTGCCGCCGCCCGAGCCGTCCGCGTATGCGCCCGATTCAGGCGCCATCGTGCTGGTGGCGGTGGACCTGTCGGAGGGCCTGGAATATCTCGCCACCGCTCTGCGGGTGCACACCCAGCGCGCCCTCGCGTCGGCGGGCGACGTGCGCCTGGCGTGCGTCAACGTGCTGAAGCTCAGCGCGGTCTTCGTCAACGATCCGTTCGACCGCGAGGGCCGCAACATCCACATCCAGCGCCTCGTGGAGCTGAAGGACTGGGCGCGGCCGCTGGGCGTCGCGACGGAGAAGATCAGCTTCCACGTGCTGGAGCACATGGACCCCGCGGAGGCCATCGTGGAGTTCGCGGAGAACAACCATGCCGACCAGATCCTCATGGGCGCCCGGGGGCAGTCGAACATGCGGCGCTTCCTTGGCAGCGTATCGTCCGAGGTGGCGGCCCGCGCGCCCTGCACGGTGACGCTGGTGCGCGCCGCCGATCCGCGTTCGGCCAAGCAGACGTCCGCGGAGGCGGCCGCCGCGCCCGCGCCCGCCAGCGGCGCCGCGTAAGGCTTCGCGCCCTTTCATCGCAGGCTCTAAGCGCTTATTCTGAGATCAAAGCGCGACGCGCCCCGACACCCCGCAGGATTCCATGAACCGCTTCGAACGCCCCAACCCGCCCATGTCCGTGGAAGCGGAAGTCCGTTACCTCGACGGCGATTTCCGGGTTCTGCGCCCCGGCTCGTTCGTGCGCTGCGCCGTCACCGGCGAGCCGATCCCGATCGAGGAGCTGCGCTACTGGGACGTGGACTCGCAGGAAGCCTATTGCGATCCGCAGGCCAAGCTTGCGCGCCTTGGCGTGAAGGTGAAGCTCTAGCGTCAGCCGCGCGCGCGCTTCAGCCCCTGCCGCAGCAGGTCCTCGAAATCGTCCCAGCGGGCCGGCGTCAGCTCCACCCGCAGGGCCCGCACGCCCCGGGGCTGGCCCAGCCGCACGAAATCCTTCTCGGTCGTGACCAGAAGCGCCTGCCGCTCGTTGGCCTCGCCGCGCAGCCGGTCGAGATCGCCTTCGCGGAACACGTAATGGTCGGGAAAGGCGTGGACGCCCGCCAGTTCTACGCCGACGCCGCGCAGCGTCTCGAAGAACTTCTCCGGCCGTCCGATGCCCGCGAAGGCGACCGCGCGCGCGCCGCGCAACTCGTTCGCCTGTTCGGGATCGCTCACGAGGGCGGCGTGCAGCGTCGGCAATCCGACCGCCTCGGCCCTGCGCGCCACGAGGTCCCCGGCGACGTTGCGGCCGATGACGATCACGGCGTCCACATGGTCGAATTGCGCGCGCAGCGGCGCCCGCAGGGGACCGGCGGGAATGCACAGGCTGTTGCCGACGCCCGCGCCCCCGTCCACCACCGCGATGGCGAGGTCCTTGTGGAGGCCGGGGTTCTGCAGGCCGTCGTCCATCACGATAACGCTGGCGCCCGCGCGCGCGGCGGCCTGCGCGCCCGCGATCCTGTCGGCGCACACGATGGTGGGGGCGACGCGCGCCAGCAGCAGCGGCTCGTCGCCGACCTCGCCCGCCCCATGGCGCGCCAGATCGACCCGCAGCGGCGTGCGCACCGGCTGCGCGGCGCCGTATCCCCGGGTCAGGAAGAAGGGCCGTTCGCCCATGCGCCGCAGGGTCTTGGCCACAGCCAGCGCCGTCGGCGTCTTCCCCGCGCCCCCGGCGACGAAGTTTCCCACGCAGACGACGGGCGTCCCGATGCGCACGCCGCTGCGGGCCATGCGCGACGCGGTGACCGCCCCATAGGCCCAGCCCAGCGGCGACAGCAGCAGCGCCAGCGCGCCCGGCTCTCCGCGCCACCAGAAGGCGGGGGCGCGCATCAGCGTTGGCCGAGCTGCATTTGCAGCACATAGGGCTCGATGGCCTGCATGATCTTGTCGCCCGCGCCCGCGAACGACTGAACGCCTTCGCTGGCCGCCCGCGCCATGGCGCGCAGATGGCGCGCGTCGCCCAGCATCAGCGCCAGCGCCTGCGCCAGTTCGCCTACGTCCGCCACTTCCCGCGCGCCGCCGCGCGAGTCGAGTTCGGCGTAGACCTCCGTGAAATTCGAAACGTTTGGCCCGTGCAGGATGGCGGCGCCGAGCTTTGCGGGCTCGATCGGATTCTGCCCGCCTTCCCCGGCCAGCGACTTGCCGACGAACACAACGCTGCTGATCCGGTAGAACAGGCCGAGTTCGCCTATGGTGTCCGCGATGTAGAACTGCGGTCCCGGGCCAGGCGTCTCGCCTGCGGAGCGGCGCGCTGGCGTCACCCCGAAACTGCGCGCCATGGCGGCGATCTGCCCGGCGCGCTCGGGATGGCGCGGCGCCACGATGGTGACGAGCGAGGGAAACTGCCGCAGCAGTCCGCAATGGGCCGCGAGCGCAATCTCCTCCTCGCCCGCATGGGTGGAGGCCGCCAGCCACACGGGGCGCGAGCCGATGACGGCGCGCAGGCGCGCCAGTTCGGTCGGGTGGGCGGGAAGGGCGGGCACGTCGTATTTCAGGTTGCCCGACACCTGCACGCGCGCGGCCCCCAGGTCCATCAGCCGCATGGCGTCGGCGGCGCTCTGGGCGAGGCACAGGTCGATGGTTCCCAACAGGGCCCGGATGGTCTTGGGAGCCTTGCTCCAGCGGTCGTGGGAGCGGGCCGACAGGCGCGCGTTCACCAGCACGAGCGGAATGCCGCGCGCGTCCGCCTCGCCAAGGATGTTCGGCCAGAGCTCCGATTCGGCGATCAGCACGATGTCGGGGCTCCAATGGTCCAGGAAGCGCCGCACGAAGGCGGGCGCGTCCAGCGGCGCGTACTGATGGATGGCCCCGTCCGGCAGCCGCTCGCCCACCACGTGCGCGGAGGTGACCGTGCCGGTGGTGACGAGCACCTGGAAGCCGCGGGTGCGCAGGCGCCCGATGAGGGGGAGCAGCGCCAGGCCTTCCCCGACGCTCGCTCCGTGCACCCACGCGAGCGGGCCCGGCGGTCGCGGCAGGCTTGCATAGCCCTTGCGCTCGGAGATGCGCGCGGCCTCTTCCTTGCCGCGCCGGCGGCGGGACCAGAGCAGCCACGGCAGGAACGGCGTCGCGGCGCTCGTAAGCGCGCGATAGAGCTGGAGGGGAAGGGTGTCGCCCTTCACGCGCCGTCCCCCGTTTCTGTCTCGCTCCGCAGGCCTGCGCCGGGATCGCGTGCGCCCATCAGCGCGTAGGCGCGCGCGTGCGCGGCGTCGAGCCCGGCCTGAACGGCGAGGCGGGCGGCCTCCATGTCGGCGGGCGTGGCGTCCGCCGCCACCCGGATCGGCTCGCCCACCACGATGGCGCAGCGGCCGAACGGCAGCGCGACGCTCGCGCGGTCCCAGGAGTTGAAGTCCTTGCGGCGGCTGCCCACCACGGCCAGCGGAAAGATCGGCCGGCCCGAGTGCTTGGCGAGGGTGACGATGCCGCCCCCCGCCACCCGGGCGATCTTGGGCACGTCGGCGGTCATCACCAGCGAGGTGCCGGACTCAAGCGCGCGCAGCATTTCCCGCAGCGCCGCGAAGCCGCCCCGGCGGTGCATGCGGTGCGCGCCGCCGCCCGATCCGCGAATCGGCTGCACGCCAAGGCGTTCCAGCGCCATGGCGTTGGCTTCCGCGTCGGCGTTGCGCGAGATGAGGGCCGCCACCGGCATGCCCTTGGGCCATGCGAAATGCGCCGTGAGGTGCTGCCCGTGCCAGAGCGCGCCGATCAGCGGCGCCTCCGCCAGCGCACGCTCGCGAAAGTCCGCCGGCTCGATGACGAAGGTGCTCGTGCGCTCGACGAGCCGCAGGTAGTGCGCGCCAATAAAGGCGAGCACGGACTGCGCGAATCGCGAGCGACCGATCTTCTTCAGCATTCCAGGCGTGACTTTCGGGTCGCTCGTCCGGCTCAGGCCGGGTCGAGGAACCTGTGCAGATGGACAATGAAATAGCGCATCATGGCGTTGTCGACGGTCTGCTGCGCCTTCGCGCGCCAGGCCTTCTCGGCCGCCGCATAATTGGGGAAAATGCCGACCACGTCGAGGTTCGCAGGATCGCGGAACGCCGTCCCGCCGATGCTGGCGAGTTCGCCGCCGAACACGAGGTGCAGCAGCTGTTTGGATTCGTGCGTGTGATGCTCGGACATCGAAATGGTCTCTTTGCGTTGGACAAGTCTGGGGTCGGACGTTGACGTTTCTTGGGCCCGGTCGGCTAGGGGCCTTTGCCGGTCGCCATCGCCCGGCGCACTGCTGCAAGTAGCGCGCCGTGCAACTGGGCGGGCGCCGCGCCGAGCACGCCGTGGCGCGGCGTCACGGCGTTGTAGGCGGGGACGCGCCCCTCCATGTCGGTGAGCAGGCCCCCGGCCTCATGAACGATGAGGTCGGCGGCCGCTATATCCCAATCCCACGCGTCGGTCGAGGCGATACCGGCGTCGATCTCCCCCGAGCCCACCTTGGCGAGCCGGTAGGCGAGGGAGGGCACGCGCGGCTCGCGGGCGAAATCGAGCCCGTTGCTCGCCATCTCGTCCAGCATGCGCGGCGGCCCGGCCACCAGCGCCCCGGTCAAATCCGTTCGCCCGGAGGCGCTTATGACGCGTCCGTTCAGCCGGGCGCCTGCGCCCTCCACGGCCTCGAACATGTCGCCGGTGGCGGGCAGGTGCAGCAGCGCGAGCCGGGGGCGGCCGCGCTCCACGAGCGCGATGGACACCGCCCAGCGAGGATCGCCCTTGATGAAGGCGCGCGTGCCGTCGATGGGATCGACGATGAACAGCCGCTCCTTGCCCAGCCGCTGCGGACTGTCGGCGGTCTCCTCGGACAGCCAGCCGGCGTCCGGCAGCAGGGCGCCCAGCGTCTCGCGCAGGTAGACGTCGACCTCGTAGTCCGCCTCCGAAACAGGCGAACCGCCGTGCTTCCAGTCAATCCGCGCCGCCGTGGCGCCTCCGGCCTTGAACCAGGCGAGCGCCATCGCGCCGGCCTTCAGGGCGGCGTCGCGCATGGCGTTCAGCAGCTCGCCGGTTTCGGGCGGCATGGGGATGATTCCGTTGGGCCTCGGAGAGAAACGTCCTACCGGGCGCGCCGCCCCAGAGCAAGCCGCGCGCGTTCACGCGGTCGGCGCGGCCGTGCGCGCTGGGGCGTCAGCGCACCCGGGGCGCCCCGGACCCCGCCGCCGAGGGAGCCCGCAAGTGGGCGCGGTTGGCGCCGTCCGGCTCCGGCGCAAAGCCCAGCGCCTCCCCGGCGAACGGGAAGGGCGAGGAGACGGCGCGGGCGCCGGACGCCAGGTCAGATTCGAGCCGCACCCTGCCGCCGATGCGCGCGCAGGTCGTGGTGCCCTGGACGGGCGTGAAACCCGAGCCGTAGATCGCGCAGGGGTTGGCCTGCGTCACGACGGTCAGGGAGTCCTGGGCGGAGGCGGCCCCGGCGGCGCACGCCGCCGCCCCGCTGACGACGACGACCCGGCATGTCCGCGACGTAAACGCTTTTACAAACAGCATGACTGGGTCCCGCACGAATCTCTCGTCGCTATAGGCATGCTCACTGACGGCAGGAACGTGGCGACATCGTGATCCTTGCGGGCCAATCCGGGCGCCGGAGCGCAATGGCGCGGGAGTGTCGCTTTGCGGCGACTCCCCGCGTTCAGCGCCAGTCTCCCAACGCGCTCTGCACGACCGCCAGCGCCGCGACCGCCGCCGTGTCGGCCCGCAGGATGCGCGGACCCAGCGAAATGCATACGACGAAAGGACAAGCCAGCAGCATCCGCCGTTCGCCCTCGTCGAACCCGCCTTCGGGGCCGATCAGCACGGCCAGCGGCGGCGCGGCGGCGCCGGCGATCTCCCGCAGGCGCGCGACCGGATCCCCCGGGGGCGCGTCCTCGTCGCAGAAGATGAGCTTGCGGGCGGGGTCCCAGTCCTGGAGGGCCTTCTCGAGCTTCTGCGTCTCGTCCACTTCGGGAATGGACAGCACGCCGCATTGCTCCGCCGCCTCCACGGCGTTGGCGCGCATGCGCTCCAGGTTCACGCGTTGCGCCTGCGTGCGGCGCGTCATGACGGGCGCGAGGCGCGAGGCGCCCATCTCGACCGCTTTCTGCACCATGTAGTCGAGGCGGGCGTGCTTGAGCGGCGCGAACAGATAGCGCAGGTCCCCCGCGGGCTCCTGCGCGCGCACCATCTCCTCGGCGACGAGAACCGCGTCCCGCCGGCTCTCCATGGAGAGCCGTACGCGCCATTCGCCGTCGCGCCCGTTGAAGGCGTGAAGCGCGTCCCCGTCGCGCAGGCGCAGCACGTTGACCAGATAGTTCGATTGCTCGCGCGTCAGCGGCGCGCGGGCGTTCGCCGCAAGGTCCGCCTCCACGAACAGGCGCTGGGCGTTGAAGTCGTAGCGGGCCATTCTCGCTGTTCCTGTCAGGTCATGCGGCCTCGACGAGCGCGTCCGCCAGGGCGTCCGGCATGTCGAGCATCACGTCGTGGCCGCAGTCGAACACGCGCGTGCGCCACGTTGGGTCGCGCTGGGCCTGGGTGTGGAAGTCGTCGAAGCGCGCGTTTTCATAGCGCGCCGCGCGCATATACGTCTTCTTCGCGATCCTGTCGCGCGCGCCCGTCAGCACGATGGGCGTCAGCGCCACCCCGACCGGCTGCGGCGTCATCTGCGCGTCCACCCACGCCCGGTCGGCCGCGTTGACCCCGAACGAGGCGGCTGGCGGGGCGGGGCGCGAGACGGCGCCCGCCGCCAGCGCGGCCTCCACGTCGGCGCGGCTGCGGGGCGTGTTCACGTCCATGCCGCGCTGGCCGTTCTCCGGCACGAAGGCGTCAAGGTAGACGAGGGAGGTCACGACTCCCTCCAGCCGCTCGAGCGCCGCCGAAATGGGCCAGCCGCCGTATGAATGCCCCACGAGGCACACGTTCGTCAGCCCCTCCCAGCGGATCAGGTTCACGATGTCGAGCGCGTGGGTGTCGAGCGTGATGGCCGCGCTCATCAGGTGCGAGCGGTCGGCCAGCCCGGTGAGCGTGGGCGCGAAGGCGCGGCGCCCTTGCGCCCTGAGTCGCGCCTGCACGCGCCGCCAGCACCACGCGCCGTGCCAGGCCCCGTGCACCAGCACGAAGGCGTGCTCGCTCCCTTGCCCGTCTCGAAGATTGTCCACGCGGCGCTCCCCCTGTTTCCCGCACTGTGCCAGACGCCGCCCGTCCATGCACCCGCCATGATGAAGCCCCATTTTCCCGGCCCAGATGCCTCGTATTTTCCACAAGCTTGCCCTCCGGCGAGGGGACTTGGTAAAGAGATGGCGCTTGGCGATCGAAGTTTTCCGGCCGGAAGCTTCGCCTGCCCGCCAGTTGATCGAGCACGGGTGACCCTGATGACAGCACGCCTGAAGGCTGAGTACGCAAGCGCCGCCGCGCGTTTCCTCAAGCTGGCGGCGTTGTCCGCCGGAGCCGCCGTGGCGCTGGGCGGCGCGGCGTTCGCCCAAAGCTGCAACGAAGACATCGGCAAGTTCCAGGCGAAGCGGAACGTGCACATCGAGCAACTCAACAAGCTCGCCAAGGCCGCCAAGGGCAAGCTCGATCCCATCGCGTCGTGCCCGCGCCTGCGCTCGCTGGTGTCGGTGGAGCGCGAGATGCTCGCCTACATGGAGAAGAACCAGGCCTGGTGCTCCATTCCCGACAACGTCATCGAGCAGGTGAAGGGCGGCGGCCAGAAGACGGGCCAGATCGCCGACCAGGCGTGCAAGTTCGCCGCGCAGGCCAAGAAGATGCAGCAGCAGCAAAGCCAGATGCAGGCCGCCGGCGCGCCCCCGCCGCCTTCGCTGCCGCGCGGACCCCTGTGAGCCGCAACAGGCTGAATTTCGAACGCGCCGCGTCCCTTCCCGATTCAGCGCCCAACGCGCTGATCGACCGCCTGCCGGCGTCGTGGACGCCCTATGTGCAACTCGCCCGCATCGACAGGCCCATCGGCTGGTGGCTGTTGCTGCTGCCGTGCTGGTGGTCCGACGCGCTGGCGGGGATCGCCCGGCGGCAGGGGCCTGACTGGGGCCATCTCGTTCTCTTCACCATCGGCGCCGTGGCGATGCGCGGCGCGGGCTCCGTGTGGAACGACCTCATCGACCGCGAGATCGACGCGCAGGTGGAGCGCACGCGCATGCGCCCGCTGCCGTCCGGCCGGGTCACGCCGTTCGCCGCGAAGGTCTTTCTGGTGGCGTTGGCGCTCGTGGGCGCGCTGGTGCTGTTTTCCCTCAACGCGTTCGCCGTCGCGCTGGGGCTGGCGTCCCTGGGGATCGTCGCCGTCTATCCCTTCGCCAAGCGCTATACGTTCTGGCCGCAGGCGGTGCTGGGGCTGGCGTTCGCGTGGGGCGGCTTGATGGGGTGGGCGGCCGCCATGGGGTCGCTGAGCGCGCCCGCCGCGCTGATCTACGCCTGCGCGATTTTCTGGACCATCGGGTACGACACGATTTACGCCCTGCAGGACGCCCGCGACGACGCCGTCGTGGGGGTGCGCTCCACGGCGCGGCTCTTTGGCGAGGACGTGCGGCTAGGGGTAGGGGCGTTCTACGGCTTGGCCTTCCTGGCCGGGGCGTTCGCCATCGAGACGGCCCACGGCGGCCGCTTCGCCTTGCTGGGCCTTGCGGGCTTTGGGCTGCATCTGGCCTGGCAGGTCTGGCGCATCCGGCTGAACGATCCGGCCGGCGCGCTCAGGCTGTTTCGCGCCAACAGGGACGCGGGGCTGATTCTCTTCGCCGGCCTGGCGCTCGATGGCCTTGCGGCCCGCTTCTATTCGTAGCTGACGATCTCGCGCTCGCCGCCATGCACGGGCGCGTGCGCGCAGAGCCGCGCGGGCTTGCGGCGTCGCACGAACCGGCCGCGGCT
>JAQGJX010000088.1 GCA_028290405.1 Hyphomicrobiales bacterium | reverse complement strand
CGCCGCGGCGCCCGCAGCCTGGTGCGGGTCGTGGCTGTCGGGCACGGGCTGGAACTCGGAGGCGCGGTCGACCAAACATCCCTCGGATACCGCCGCGCGACGGGTGCGCGGCTTTCTGGACAGCGATTCGGACGGTATAGCTTTTATATGGTCCGGCGGCCTGCAGCTTCGTATACCGCACATGATCGCACTTTGAGACGAAAGGAAGGCCGCATGACCGCCAAGCTTCAAGAGGGAGCCCCCGCCCCCGCCTTCAATCTTCCCCGGGACGGCGGCGCAAGCGTGTCGCTCGCCTCCCTCAAGGGCAAGAAGGTCGTGCTCTATTTCTACCCCAAGGACGACACCACGGGCTGCACGAAGGAAGCCATCGACTTCAACGGCATGCGCGAGGCCTTCGAGGCCGCGGGCGCGGTGGTGATCGGCGTGTCGCCGGATTCGGTGGCGAGCCACGACAAGTTCCGCAAGAAGCACGCGCTCGAACTGGCCCTGCTCAGCGACGAGTCCCGGGAAATGCTCGAGGCCTACGGCGTCTGGCAGGAAAAGAGCATGTACGGGCGCAAGTACATGGGCGTGGAGCGCACCACGGTGCTCATAGGCGCGGACGGCAAGGTTGCGCGAGTGTGGAACAAGGTCAAGGTTCCGGGCCATGCCCAACAAGTGCTTGAGGCCGCCGGGGCGCTGTGACGGCGCGCCGCAGCTTCAGCGGGGCTTTGCATTCCATTAAGCTTACTGAGGTCTAATTCCCCCATTGTTGTCGTGCGCCCGCCAGGCTTCCAGCCGCGCGCCGCACGGGGGATTTGCCTCCATGTCGTTGCGTTCAGGGTTTTCGGGGTCCGTTCAGCCGCAATTTGGCCAGGCGTGGGACCATGGCGGGTCACGCCGCGGCGGCCGGCCGACGTCCTGGGCCGGATGGACCCTCGGCGCGCTGGCGGTCGCCTTCGGGGCGCTCTCCATCGGGTCCGCCGCGAGCCTCGTGTTCCGCAACGAGATCTTCGTCGCGCTGATGCAGCGCCAGAGCGAAATGCAGGTCGCCTACGAGGACCGCATCTCCCTCCTGCGCGCGAAGATCGACGCGCTGGCCTCGCGCCAGTTGCTCGATCAGGACACCGTGGAAGGCAAGCTGCACGACGTCGCGGCCCGGCAGGCGCAACTGGAGAACCGCGCCGCGCTGGTGGCGGCGCTCGCCGAAGGCGCGGGACTGCTGGACGATCGCACGTCGGCGATTGCGGACGCCGCCGCCCCTGCGCCGCGCGCCAGCGCCGCGCGCGTCACGCCCGGCAAGCCGCCCGCTTCCGCCAAAGAACAGCCCAAGGAGCAGCCCAAGGCCTTGGTGAACGCCACCCGCGTCGCCCCCGCCCAGCCTGCGCCCGCGCCCGCCATAAGCCCAGCACTGCCGCTGACGCCGCCCGGCGGCGCCGCGCATGGCTTGTCGGACTTCGCTACGCCGCGAAGCGCCAAGCCGCAACCCGAAGCCATGGAGATCGCGCCCTCGCGCGGCCCCATGGGCGCCCCGGCCCGCCTTGGCCCGCGCGCGTCTTTGGACGCCGATGCGGCCCGCCGCCTTGAAGCCGCCCTGCCCGCCCCGGCCCGCCTCGCGGCGGTCTCGGCCTCCGTGGCGCGCGTCGAGGCGACGCAATTGCGCACCGTGGCGGCCATCGGCAAGGCCGCGCAAATCCGCGCAGCGTCGCTGTCGGCCGCCATCGGCGAGCTGGGCCTGCGGGTCGAGCGGTTCGCGCCGCCGCGCGGCAAGGGCGCCTCCGCCGTGGGCGGCCCCTTCGTGCCGTTCAAGCTCGACGCCTCCGGTTCCGCCTTCGAGCGCGAGGTCCTGCGCCTCCAGTCCGACGTGCAAATGGCCGACCGACTGCGCCGCGCCTTCGCCATGGCCCCCGTGGGCCGCCCGCTCGGCGCAAATGCAGAGACCACCTCCGGCTTCGGCGCCCGCATGGACCCTTTCCTGGGCCGCCTCGCCTACCACGGCGGCCTCGATTTCCGCGAAGCCTACGGGGCGCCGGTGCGGGCTACGGGCGCTGGCCAGGTGGTCACGTCGGGCGCAGCGGGCGGCTACGGCAATCTGGTGGAGATCGACCACGGCGCCGGGCTCTCGACGCGCTACGGGCACATGTCGGCCCTGCTGGTGCAGGAGGGACAATGGGTGGAGGCGGGAACCGTCGTGGGACGGCTCGGGTCCACCGGACGCTCGACGGGGCCCCATCTCCACTATGAAGTGAGGGTGGACGACGAACCCGTTGACCCCATGCGCTTTATCCGAGCGGGCGCACGCCATCGGGCGCACTTGTAGCGCCGCGCCGCAGGTTGCCAATGCGCCCGATCCAGCGCATGGAGACCTCCCGCTTCCTGACCAGCCGCGAGCGCGCATGCCTGACGACGCCAAAGCCACCCCGCCGGAAACACGCGCCGCGCGCGTTCTGCGCATCGGCGGAAACCCGTGGGTGCTGCTGGCCCTCGCAGGCCTCTTCTGGAGCGGCAACCACATCGCGGGCCGCGCGGGCGCCGGCCACGTGCCCCCCATCAGCCTCGCCTCCGCGCGGTGGCTGCTGGGCGCGGCGCTCATGTGGCCCTTCGTCCACCAGTACGTGCGCCGCGACTGGCCGGAGATCCGCCGGGGCTGGAAGTCGATCCTCTTCCTCAGCGTCCTGGGCGGGTCGATCTTCTCCGCCCTGCAATATTATGCGCTCCAGCGCACCACGGCGCTGAACGCCTCCATCTTCAATTCGTTCGCTCCGGCGATCATCGTCGTCACCGGCGCCCTGCTGTTCCGCGACCGGCTGAGCCTTGTGAACATCGGCGGCATCACCCTGTCGTTCATCGGCGTTCTGGTGATCGTCAGCCGGGGCAGCCTTGAGGTGTTCCAGAGCATCTCGTTCAACTCCGGCGACGTGGTGCTGCTGGTGAACATGGCCTTCTGGGCCATCTACAGCACCTTCCTGCGCACCCGCCCGCCCATCCACTACCTCACCTTCACGTTCCTGCTGGCGCTGATCGCCGGCGCCGCGCTGATTCCCTTCTGGGCCTGGGAGCATTTCACGGGCTTCCCCTTCCAGGCGACGTGGCTGACCCTGAGCGTGCTGCTGTTCGTCACCGTCTTCCCGGGCATCCTCGCCTATGTCTGCTGGAACAACGGCATCGCCGCCGTGGGAGCGTCGCGCGGGGGCGTGTTCCTGCACCTCATCCCGTTCTACGGCGCCGTTCTGGCCACCACGCTGCTGGGCGAATCCCTGATGCCGTTCCACGTGGTCGGCTGCGGACTCATCCTAGCCGGCGTGTGGTTCGCGGCGCGTCGCTGAAGTTACGTTCGCAACTGATTCTGCCAGCCAGGACGCTGCCGTTACGAAACGCCGTCGCGCGCCGCCGCCGGAACGATTCTACCCAAGCGCCTGAATCCAGAAATGCTTTGAGGCGCGGCGCGAAAAACGGCGCGCGGCGCGAAGTCGGTCAAGGCTGACGAAGCGGCAAACAATTGAATCGACAACAGTCTTTTTTATTTTCCACAGGCCCGGGCGCAAATCGCCAGCCGCCGCCCAGAACCGCTTGTGCGAAGCCCCCGACTCGTCAGACACTTGCCGTGCGCTCCCCAAATGATCCCCGCTTTTCACAGGCTGGCACGATATGTTGGGCGGCTGGAACCGGACAGCACAATATCTTGACGCCCCCAGCGCAAACGGGCACATTTTAGCCACGGTCTGACGGCCAGCGGGGACCACCCTGCGGCGCACGCCCGACCGATACGCAGCGCGCCCGCCACGGGCCGGCTCGCGCACAGGGAATTGTCTCACAGACGAACACAGGGGCCGGGGCTGGCCCGCGCGGACACACGTTCGCGCTCTTACGGGGAAGACATATGCGGATCGAGCGGCGCTACACCAAAGCGGACCAGTCACCTTATTCGGCTCTCGCCTTCCGGAAGGCCAAGAGCGAAATCCGCAACCCGGACGGCTCCGTGGTGTTCTCGCTCGACGGCATCGACGTGCCCTCGACGTGGAGCCAGGTGGCCTGCGACGTGCTGGCCCAGAAGTATTTCCGCAAGGCGGGCGTGCCCGCGCGCCTGAAGAAGGTGGAGGAGAACGACGTTCCCTCCTTCCTGTGGCGCTCGGTGGCTGACGAAGCCGCTCTCGAAGAGCTTCCCAAGGACAAGCGCTACGGCGGCGAGATGACCTCCACGCAGGTCTTCGACCGCCTGGCCGGCACGTGGACCTATTGGGGCTGGAAGGGCAAGTACTTCGACACCGAGGCCGACGCGCAGGCGTTCCTGGACGAGATGCGCTACATGCTCGCCGCGCAGGTGGCCGCGCCCAACTCGCCGCAGTGGTTCAACACCGGCCTGCACTGGGCCTATGGCATCGACGGTCCCGGACAGGGCCATTATTACGTGGACCCGTTCACCGCCAAGCTCACCAAGTCCAAGTCCTCCTACGAGCATCCCCAGCCGCACGCCTGCTTCATCCAGTCCGTCGCGGACGACCTGGTGAACGAGGGCGGCATCATGGACCTGTGGGTGCGCGAGGCGCGCCTCTTCAAGTACGGTTCGGGCACCGGCTCCAACTTCTCGCGCCTGCGCGGCGAGAACGAGCGCCTGTCGGGGGGCGGCAAGTCCTCCGGCCTGATGAGCTTCCTGAAGATCGGCGACCGCGCCGCGGGCGCCATCAAGTCCGGCGGCACCACGCGCCGCGCCGCCAAGATGGTCGTGGTCGACGTCGACCATCCGGACATCGAGAACTACATCGACTGGAAGGTGAAGGAGGAGGAGAAGGTCGCCTCCCTCGTGGCCGGCTCCAAGATCGTCAAGAAGCACATGAAGGCGGTGCTGAAGGCCTGCCTGAACTGCGAAGGCCCGAACGACGATTGCTTCAACCCGGAGAAGAACCCGGCGCTGAAGAAGGCCATCAAGCTCGCGCGCCGCGATTTCGTGACCGACAACTACATCAAGCGCGTCATCCAGTTCGCCCGCCAGGGCTACACCGACATCCAGTTCGACACGTATGACACCGACTGGGATTCGGAAGCCTATCTCACGGTCGCCGGCCAGAACTCCAACAACTCGGTCCGCGTCACGGACGACTTCCTGCGCGCCGTCGAGGCCGACGGGGACTGGTCGCTGATGCGCCGCACCGACGGCAAGGTCGCCAAGACCCTGAAGGCCAAGGACCTGTGGGAGAAGATCGGGTACGCCGCCTGGGCGTCCGCCGATCCCGGCATCCAGTACCACACCACCATCAACGACTGGCACACGTGCCCGGCCTCCGGCCCCATCATCGCGTCGAACCCGTGCTCCGAGTACATGTTCCTCGACGACACGGCCTGCAACCTCGCCTCGCTGAACCTGCTCACCTTCCGCGATCCCGCCACCGGCGTGTACGATCTGGCGGGCTATGAGCACGCCGTGCGGCTGTGGACGCTGGTGCTCGAAATCGCCGTGATGATGGCGCAGTTCCCCTCCAAGGAAATCGCCCGCCTCTCGTACGACTACCGCACCCTGGGCCTGGGCTACGCCAATGTGGGCGGCCTGCTGATGTCCTCAGGCCTGGGCTACGACTCGGAGGAAGGCCGCGCCATCACGGCGGCGCTGACCGCCATCATGACCGGCGTCTGCTACGAGACCTCCGCGGAGATCGCCAAGGAGCTTGGCCCCTTCGCCGAGTACAAGCGCAACAGCGAGCACATGCTGCGGGTCATCCGCAACCATCGCCGCGCCGCCCATGGGGTGACGGAGGGCTACGAGCAGCTCGCGGTTCTGCCCGTGGCGCTGGATCACGCGACCCTGACGCGCAACGCGCAGAACGGCGCCGAACTCGCCGCCCGCGCCCGCGCCGCCTGGGACCGCGCCCTCGCCAAGGGCGAGCAGTATGGCTACCGCAACGCGCAGACCACCGTGGTCGCCCCCACGGGCACCATCGGCCTGGTGATGGACTGCGACACCACCGGCATCGAACCCGACTTCGCGCTCGTGAAGTTCAAGAAGCTGGCCGGCGGCGGCTACTTCAAGATCATCAACCGCGCCGTGCCCGAGGCCCTGCGGGTGCTCGGCTACCGCGCGCACGAGATCGCCGAGATCGAGGCCTACGCGGTGGGCCACGCCAGCCTGCGGCAGGCGCCGGGCGTCAACCACACGAGCCTCAAGGCGCGCGGCTTCAGCGACGAGATGCTGGAGAAGCTCGAGACCACGCTGGCGGGCGCGTTCGACATCAAGTTCGTGTTCAACAAGTGGAGCCTTGGCGAGGACTTCCTCACCCAGACCCTGAAGGTGCCCGCCGACAAGCTGGAGGACGCCAGCTTCGAGCTGCTGCCCTTCCTGGGCTTCTCGCGCGCCGAGATCGAGGCCGCCAACACGCACGTGTGCGGCGCCATGACGCTGGAAGGCGCGCCCCATCTCAAGATGGAGCACTACAGCGTGTTCGACTGCGCCAATCCGTGCGGCCGCACCGGCAAGCGCTATCTGTCGGTCGAGAGCCACATCCGCATGCTGGCCTGCGCGCAGCCGTTCATCACGGGCGCGATCTCGAAGACCATCAACATGCCCAACGACGCCACGGTGGAGGATTGCAAGGACGCATACCTTCTCTCCTGGCGCCTGGGGCTGAAGGCGAACGCGCTTTATCGCGACGGCTCCAAGCTGTCGCAGCCGCTCAATTCGCAGCTCATCTCCGACGAGGAGGACGAGGACGACGAGGCGGTCGAGGCGCTGGTGGCCATGCCGAACGCGGCCCGCACGGTGCAGATCACCGAGAAGATCGTGGAGCGCATCGTGGAGCGCGTGGAGCGCACCCGCGAGCGCGAGCGCCTTCCCGACCGCCGCAAGGGCTACACGCAGAAAGCCGTGGTGGGCGGGCATAAGGTGTACCTGCGCACCGGCGAGTACATGGACGGGCGCATCGGCGAAATCTTCATCGACATGCACAAGGAAGGCGCCGCCTTCCGCTCGCTGATGAACAATTTCGCCATCGCGATCTCGGTGGGCCTGCAATACGGCGTGCCGCTGGAGGAATACGTGGACGCCTTCACGTTCACGCGCTTCGAGCCGGCGGGCTTCGTGCAGGGCAACGACGCGATCAAGAACGCCACGTCGATCCTCGACTACGTGTTCCGCGAACTCGCGATCTCCTACATGGGCCGCAACGACCTCGCCCACGTGGACCCCTCCGAAATCGGCGGCACCGTCATCGGCAAGGGCGAAGAGCAGGGCCGCGCGCCCGATCCCTCGACCCCCTACGTGTCGTCGGGCTTCGTGCGCGGCAAGCAGGACAAGCTGATGCTCGTCCAGGGCACGGGAACCCACGGCGCCGCGCTGCCGGAGGTGACCTCCTACGTGCAGACCGGCTCGGTCCACACGACAGGCCTGCGGGACGACGGCGCGACCTCCGTCACCTCCCTCGACTGGCAGGCGGCGGGCTCCCACGCCGCCCCCACGGCCAAGCGCGACCTCGCCGCCGACCGCCGCGCGGAAGCCCGCATGAAGGGCTACGTGGGCGAAAGCTGCCCCGAGTGCCAGAACTTTACGCTGGTGCGGAACGGGACTTGTTTGAAGTGCGACACGTGCGGGAGCACGACTGGGTGCAGCTGAGCTGAGACGCGACGACGATCGGTGAAGGGCGGCCTCCGGGCCGCTCTTTTCATTTCCGGCCGCGTTCAGCCTGGATCTCACCGCGCGTCATCCTCGCGAAGGCGAGGACGCACGGCAAGGTGCAAGCTCCCTCCGCCCCGCGGCGCCGCCGCCCTCATCCGGCCGCCTGAGCCACTTTACCGGGGCCGCGCAGCGGAACCCGGGACCCAGAGCCGCGGGGTGAAGCCTTTGCCCCTGGGCCCCGGATCGCTTGGAGTCCGGGGATGTGTAGCTGCGCGCCGCCGCCCTCTTCCGGCCTTCGGCCACCTTCTCCCGCACGCGGGAGAAGGCGCTCGCGACGGCGCATGGCGCGTGCGGCCGGGTGCAG